>JBBATT010000113.1:0-7345 GCA_040398605.1 Chakrabartia sp. | reverse complement strand
AACCTTGCCAAGGTTGGGGTCGAGGGTTCGAATCCCTTCGCCCGCTCCAGTTTTCAATGGGTCGAAGCGCCGATTGGCCGACCCTAGCTGCAAATCCAAAAAAATAAGTATATTGTCTCTCAATCATTAGGCTTCTTGCGATGCGACAATCGCTTGTCGCCATTCATCCGCCAAAACATCGCCGATTGTGCCTGGGAGGCGAATCTGCCAATCCATCCAACCATTTCGGCTTGTTGCCGTCACCATGCGCGACGCCGACGAGAAGCTTGAAGCCAATCCGTCAAGGCCCTCGATTTGCAATCCTCCTACAACGATTTCAGCGTTCCAAGTTTTCTCTGCGTAATGAAAACTGCATTTTGTTCCGACAGGGGGCAGCCCGATGGACAAAGCGGTTCCGGCGGTCGTGTTCGTTGGCAGAGAACCTTCTGCTCTATCCGGCGCTTGCCATATGCTTTTGGCCACCGCAAAAAGTGTCATGCCGCGTTCCGCAACTGCTTCTTCGTCCCAAACCTGATAGGCGTTCAATTCCCGATTGAGGGCGAGCGAGGAGTGAGCGCGGACGGCAGGCACCTTAACGTGGAAAGGCCCGTTGGAAACCGACGCATTCAGACTGTGCGTTAACAGAGTCAGATTGCCCATTTTGTTGATGCACATACTCCGGGCGATTTCGTTGTCCACCGCGCCCAATATGTTGATCTCGCCTTCCGCCGGGGGAACAGGCCAGTTCTCGCGCCACGATTGCGGCATGATATGTTCGATGGTCAGGGTTGAATGGATTTCGATATTCTCATTCAAGAGCGACCGCTTGCGTTGCTCGATGCCCTCGAAAATCAGGCGTAGGCGGGGCTGCCTCGCATTCTTATATTGATCCCTACCAAGCCAGCCATTTCGGAATTCGGCATCGTCGGGCCAACGATCAATGTCCGATGTCCGGGCGGACAGATATTCCCTCAAGTTGGCGCTGATGTCGCCTTCCGCTTTCCGCAGCCGATCAATGGTGCCGACGAAAAACCGATTGTAGTTCTTGGTGGTCAACCCGCATACATCGCGACGCAGGATGTAGCTTTTCAGCGACCCTAGCGCGTCTGCAAGCGCCTTTTCATCTGCAATGGCATTAGCAAGATAGATCACCAAAGGCATGGCGGTGGACACGTCGAAGGCTTCGGCAAATTTGCCAAACTGGCCCAAGGCATCATCTTTTGATTGCTCGAACAGCCTCCGCTCAATCGCCGCCGTTGCCGAAATGGATTTCAGTTCATCCTCTGTAGAGGCGAAGGGCTGCTGGGTTAGAACCCATTTGCGATACACATCGAACAATCCTTCAGCGGACACCAAATCCGCCAAGTGCATGGATAGATGGTCGGTCAGCAACCAGACCAATCGGGGTCGGAACAAGCGCCCTCTTGAAGCTGGCGTCTGCCAAAATGAGCCATCCAACGGGAGCCAGTGCGTCGCATACAGCTTGTCGATGTTGAGGGAGCCGGACGATTGCCCCAAGCCCTTGGCACGCTGGAATATGAAATTCCGCATGAGGTCGCCGGGCGTCAATTCCACGCCCCGACTGTTCAGGGTTTCAAAGATCGTCTGAGGATCGTCGCCGCCTTCGAGTTCGATGGAGACGACCGCAAGCCCTTCCTTTAGCGCCTCGAAAAGGCCCTCCAGACGATGCTCCTCATAGTCGCCACCATCGGGCAAGACTTGTTCGCGTATGCGCCGCAGGAAGTAGGCATGGGCCTCGGTTGACCGCCTGACATAGTTCGACTCATCAATCGAAGCCGCTTCAATCTCTGAGGGGTCAGCGGCAGGATCAATCAGCGCCACAAAGGCACGGCGATCAGTCAGGGACGGCCAAAGCTTGTACCGCTCGACCTGCGGGCTATCCATGACGCCGCCGTTCAACAGGTATTCTTGAATTTCAGCACCATATGCCGATCCAAACTCGTTCGCCACATCGCGCAGGGCGGAAAGCAGAATTTGGAATGTCGTCAACCGTTGCTGGCCGTCAATGATTTCGTAGGCTTGCACCTGTTTGCCGAAGGTCTTGATCTGGCTGATGACAATTGCGCCCATGAAATGGGGTGTCAGAGTCGTCCGGTCAGTATTGATCCGGTCAACGGCCCGCTCGATGTCCTCCCATAGCAATTCAAGCTGAGCAATCGGCCATGCGTATTGCCGCTGATAGAGAGGGATGAGGTATCGCTTCTTGCCGTCGAAAAGATCGACGATGGATCGTGTGAACGGCTTCACTTATCTACCTCTCGAACAACAAAAAATTCATCCAATCAATAAAAACATCGAAAATTAGATGCGACATCAAATTTCCATTCCTCTGTAAATATTGAAATCATACTCTGCTGTACGAATGAATGATTATCAACAATTAAACGGAGTCTCCTGAAAATAATCTCCAGATGATACGTCATGCGTATTATGAGCCAAATAAAAAATTTATAGATCAAATACTTCAGAACTTCGGATTCGCGGCTCAGGTTTGAATTTCGTTGGGCGGCTATGGCGTTGACCAAGCGATCACCCCTGCCGCCGCAACTTCACCAGCGTCTGATCCAAACTCGACAAGAGCCCTGCAATCTCCCTGCCGATGATAGCGCAGTTAACCCGATGGTGAAATTTCTGCGCCAATGGAACGGGCTGTCCCCCAATCCTGCAACAAAGCCGCGCATCACGGTGACGACAAACGGCAGGCCGCTTGGGGAATGTTGGATCAGGATATGGCAGATTGGCATGAATGAACGCGCGGTTTCCAGCGATACGTCCATGTTTGAAGTGCCCGCTGTCTTGGACGAAGACGGCAAGCTTTCGGATCATTGCGTCCGCCACGCGCTGACAATAATGGATCGTCACGGTCTGGTTGTTTTGACCAATCTTCTGTCGGACGCGGAAGCGAATGCGGGCCTTGCCCTGATGCGTCAAACCATCGACGATCCGGATCGCAACCGGAGCGTCTTTGCCAGCGAGACGGATAATCTCTATCTTCGCCGCGACTTTTGCGCCCTTCCGTCGACGCCGCATGTCACGGGTTTTGCAGCCACATTGTGCCAGCGTCTTGAGGGGGTTCTTTCGGAATATTGTGGCCGGTCACGCCCGCTGCTCGAAGTCGCCACCTTCACCAGCTATTTCGGCTCCTCGCATCAATATATTCACCGGGATCCAAGCGGCGTCATCAGCCTTTTTGCGGCCGTGGAAGATGTGTCAGAGCAACAGGGTGGGACAGTGTTTGCGCCGGGCACGCACATGTATGGCGGGGCCGAAAACACGCATGGGGGCCAAGCCTATGCGTTGATGGAGCTGTTCCGCATAAAGTGTAACTCTCACATCCTTTGGCATAATCTGAAAAAACTATGGCGCATGCGCAAAGCCGAAGAAGCGCCTTTGGCACCCGGTGAATTTCTTGATCGGGTGTTTTCAACCAAGTGGGATCAGCACCAGCCAAATCTGTTGCGCTTTGTCTTGGGGAAGAACGCCCAGTTCAGTCTTCGCATGCTTGGCCCGATGACGTTGTGGAAGCTGTATCGGCACCGTGAGGCCCTTAGGACCCTGTTCCATTTGGTGCAGGCGGCGCCGCGCAAGGGGACGGTCATTCTCTATCGGAGTGATCTGCTCCATGCCGGACCGGACAATCGGTCGTCACATCCGCGGCACTTCTTCGGCATGAGCATCGCGCGCGACATCATTGATCCAAAATACTGGCATGATGGGTATTCGCCCCACCCCTCGCTGACGGCGCAGCCCATGTGCTTTGGGGATCTTCTGGATGCCCGCCCCTATCCATTAGGTCCAAAGCAGGGAACCACAGGCTGAACGCAGTGGTGGCTGGAGATGATCCAGCTTATTTCTGCGCTTCCGCTGCCTCCTTCGCCAGCTGAGCGTCGAGCCATCCGCGGCACATGCTCGCATAATTCCGGCAGGCGTCTTCCGCGTCCAGCGGCGCTTCGCCGCGCATACGTTCGAACAGCGTGCTGACCGACGGATGCGGGGTGACGAGCACGCCGCAGCGCCGGGCGGCAATTTCGTCGAAGGTCCGGCGGAACCGGGCGACGACTTCGGGGTGATCAGTGAAGCGATAGGGCGGGGCGGCGATGGCGGAGATGCTGTCGATATAGCTGATCGTGCGGCACTCAGCCTCTGCGCAGCTTTGCCAGGTCCAACTGGTGGACCCCTTGGTATGCGCGGGTGTGGCAGACGCCGTGACGCGCAGCGGCCCGACCCGGACCACAGCGCCTGCCGTCACAATCCTGTCCGCCTTCACAGGTGCAAAGTCATAGTCCTTAAGACTGCCATATTGGGAGTCCTCCGGATCGACCTTGCCGGAGGCAATCACGGCGGCGGCGGGCGCGCTCAGCGCCACTTTCGCGCCTGTCGCTCGAACGAGGGACGCCAGCCCGCCCACATGGTCAAAATGCTCATGGCTGGTCACGATCCAGCGCACATCCTCAGGCCGGAAGCCCAGCGCGCGGATGTTGGCGAGGATCGACGGCACGGCCTGTTCGGTCGCCGCGTCGACAAGCACATGCCCCTTGGGCGAAGTGACCAGCAACACGCTGACCGTGCAGGTGCCGACATAATAAGTGTTGCCAAAGAGCCGCGCGGGCGGGGCAGGGGCGGAAAAATCCTCTGTTGTGCCGCATTGCTTGACGATGGCTTCTGTGGCGGCGCGGTCTGGACCGGCGGCGTCTGGCTTGGCCCAAAGTTGACCCGGCACCAAAGCGAGGGCGATGGCTGCGACCATGCGCCGTTTAGCGGTCAAGATGTGCTTCATAACGATCTTCTCTCCCACCGCTGTTTCAAACAGGCCTAGCTCAGCAGGCAACGACGTTGACGGCAAGCCCACCCAGACTGGTTTCCTTATATTTGCTCGACATGTCGAGGCCGGTCTGGCGCATGGTTTCAATCACCTGATCCAGAGAGACTTTGGGTGTCTCCAGACTGTGGAGCGCCAGCCGCGCCGCGTTCACGGCCTTTACAGAACCAATGGCGTTGCGTTCAATGCAGGGGATCTGCACAAGCCCGCCGACGGGATCACAGGTGAGCCCCAGATTATGCTCCATGCCGATTTCGGCTGCGGTCGCGACCTGCTCCGGGGTTCCGCCCCAAACGGCGGCCAAACCGGCAGCGGCCATGGAGCAGGCGACGCCAACTTCGCCCTGACAGCCCATCTCTGCCCCTGAAATAGAGGCCCGCTGCTTATAGAGAAGGCCAATCCCGCCTGCGGTCAGGAGGAACTTGCGCGTCTTATCAATGGCATCGGGACCGTCCGTGCAATAATGGCGGAGAACCGAAGGGATGATGCCCGCTGCCCCGTTGGTCGGGGCTGTCACCACCCGGCCGCCTGCTGCGTTCTCTTCGTTCACCGCCATCGCGTAGACATTGAGCCAATCAAACAGCGCTTCCGCTTCGTTCGTCCCGGCTTGGCTGATCAGCTTCATCCAAATTTCGGGCGCGCGCCTGCGCACATTGAGGCCGCCGGGAAGCGCGCCTTCGCGGTGCAGCCCGCGATCAATGCAATCACCCATGGCCGCTGCGATGATGTCGATCCCCGCAAATGTTTCAGCTTCTGGGCGCCAGGCCCCTTCATTGGCCAAGATGACAGAGGCGATATCGAGGTTAGCTGCCGCACAATGGGCGAGCAGTTCTGCCCCGGAGCCAAAGGCCAAAGGCGGGCCTGCGCGGTTTGCAATCAAATCGTCGGGGGCCGGTTGGCGCAGCTGTTGTTCGCTCGCGATGAAGCCGCCGCCGGTGGAATACCAGGTTTCGTCCGCAAGCAGGCTGCCGTCCCCTGCATAAGCCCGCAGGCGCATGCCATTTGGATGCAAATCGGGGATCAGGTCGCATGCCAGTTCGATGTCGCTTCTGGGGTCAAAGGCAATTTGGCGCTGGCCGAGCAGGCGCAGTGCCCCGCTGTGAACGGGCCGCAAAAGGTCTTCCACTCTGTCCGGGTCAAGCTCATCCGGGACCTGACCCAGCAGTCCTAACATACTCGCGTCAATGGACCCGTGGCCAGCACCTGTCAGGGCAAGCGACCCTTGAAACTGGACATGCAGGCGTTCAACCCTGTCGAGCTCGCCCGTGCGGTCGAGACCATCCAGAAAGCGCTTGGCAATCCGCATCGGGCCGACAGTGTGCGAACTCGACGGCCCGATCCCAATGCGGAAGAGATCGAGGATGGAGATCATAAACGATGTCGACCTTTTTCTTGGAGCGCGCGTTGCCTTAACCGGTCTTTGCAGTCAGGCGCCCTCTGCCGTCAATGCTGTTCCGTTTGCTGCTGCGCGGCTCAGCCCTGCCGCCGCAATTTGACGAGCGCTTGATCCAAACTCGACAGAAACCGCGACCGGTCTGCGTTTGAAAAGGGCGCTGGGCCGCCGGTGATGCCTGCGCCCGCGCGAAGGTCCGCCATGATGGCCCGCACGGCGACGGCATTGCCGATGGACGCGTCAGTGAAGGGCTTTCCGTTGGGCGCGATGACGACGGCGCCCAGTTTCAGGCAGCGGTCCGCCAGCAAGATGTCTCCGGTGATGACGACCGTGCCGGGGGCGGTGTGCTCGACAATCCAGTCATCGGCGGCATCGAAGGCGTCGCTCACGATCTTGCGGGAGATGAGCGGCACGGCCGGCACGCGGATCGGGCTGTTGCTGACGACAGTGACGGGCACGTCATAGCGTGCGGCCACCCGGTAGGTTTCGTCCTTCACCGGGCAGGCGTCGGCATCAATCAGGATTTGGATCATGCCTCCCCATAGCGGGGTTGGTCAAAAAATCGAGCCGTGCAGAGCCTCCCGGTCAGGCGGCGGCGTCGTTCCCAAACTCAGCATAGAGGGCAGGAAGGAAAGCGGCGAGATGCGGCATTTCCTGCCCGCAGTGTACCAGCAACGCGCGCGCATCGTTCTCCGTCAGCCGCAGCACACGCTTGGCGACGGCGGCGGCCAAGCTGCCGAGAAGGTTGCGCCCAGCCACATGTCCGCCACCCATCCAAAAGCGTGACCGCATTTCGCTGCCGCCCGGAACGGCGCGGACGTGGTGGGCCAGATAACCAATGTTGATCGGCGCATCCCCAAGGCCAAGGCGAGCACAGACGATGGTCGCCTGTTGGTCATCGTCCAAACGCGGGTCGGTAAAGCCCAAGGTGGCGGGCGGCACAAAGCTGATTGCGCCGCGGATCAGATCGCTGCCGATGTACTCGTCGACGATGGAGGTCTGCCCGACATAGAGCGCGCGGCCGCTGGTGCCGGCAGGGGGTATCTCCCGCCAGCCGGCATGGACATGCGCCTGCGGATGCCACAGCTTGTACTTGGCGGCAGCATCACCGTGCCAGCCGAACCACCAGTCCA
>JBBATT010000112.1:0-7352 GCA_040398605.1 Chakrabartia sp. | reverse complement strand
ACGCAGCGGGCGGCAGGTCATCACGCCGCTCAACGGCCTGATGTACAACCTCTATCTCGATCCCAAAGAGCGGAAATCCGTGCTGATCGAAAAGGCATGGGCACCGTCCTACGCGCTTGGCCCATTGATTGCTGTACACGGCGCAACCATGGCCAAATATCCGCCCAAGGCGAAGATTCGCTTCCGCTAAGGCGTGGATTGCCGCTTCTTTTCACGCATGAAACAGCTTGTAGCAGTCCGCAAAGTTTGGGCTTGCGGGCTTACGCATATCATGACAGTCTTCGCCTTAAATAGGGAGCACGCGTAAACAGCGGCCCCATCCAGAACGCGTTCTAGTAGTGCGTAAACGTGTAAAACGTGACTGGGAGGAGAGGAAGAATGAAGAGTGCCCTCAACGCGGGCGTAGCAGCTATGGCTGTTGCGCTGGCTTGGTTGGCGACGCCTGCAATGGCCGCCGAAGCAGATGCCGAGAACATTGCACCCGGCGATATCATCGTCACTGCGCAAAAACGGGAACAGGCACTTGTTGACGTGCCGATCTCCCTCTCCGCCTTCAACAATGAAGCGCTGGAAAACAACCAGATTTCAGAACTCCGCGATTTTGTGGGGCAGGTGCCCAACCTCTTCGTTAACAACTTCAATGGCCGGTCGGATACGGTCCGCCTGTTCATCCGCGGCGTTGGTCAGAATGACGTGACGTTGACGCAGGACCCGTCGGTCGCGCTTTACGTCGATGGCGTTTACGTTGGCACCACAGTCGGTGGCGGCTTTGAAACGGAAGACCTTGAACGCATCGAAGTGCTGCGCGGGCCTCAGGGCACGCTTTATGGGCGCAACGCGACGGGTGGGGCGATCAATGTCATTTCGGCCAAGCCAGTCTTAGGCGAATTCGGCGCAAAGGGATCGTTGAGCTATGGTAATTACGACGCCAAGCGCGGGCTGGCGACGCTCAACCTGCCTTTGGGGGATACGGCAGCGATCCGCCTGACCGGTCTTCGCTCCAAGCGTGACGGCCTGCAGGAGAATACGGGGCTTGGACTCGATTTTGCGCAGCAGAATCATGCCGCCTTCCGGGGTGCCATCCGGTTCAAGCCGAGCGAAGCGCTGACCATTGACTATGCGTTCGATTATTCGCGCAACAAGGACACCGGCACGCTGACCGTGCCTGTCGCAGGTGCACCCGCCAGCTTCCCGGTGGCGGCACCCTTTGCAATTCCCGGCACCTTCGGATTTGCGACAGGCATTACCAGCTTGGTCAACACCTTCACCGATGCGGCGCCCTTTGCGAACGGCCGTCCTGATCGCGCCGCTGCGGTGCGCGCAATGGTGCCGAATGACGGGAAGGTCACGGGCCACAATCTGACTGTTGAATGGGAAGCCAGCGACAATTTGACATTGCGGTCTATCACCGGGCATCGACGGATCAACAACAGCCAATATTCGGACAATCTGCCAACGCATTCGGCCAGCATTGTAACGACGGTGCTCAGTTCGGTCATTCCGACCCTGCCCGTAGGAACCGTGCTCAATGTAATCGGGCCCAATGGTGTTGCCTCGACGTCGGAAGATACGCAATTCCGCAGCACGTCTCAGGAAATCCAGATGCTGGGCAATACGGGCTTTATGGCCGGTAGCCTCGAATATGTGTTGGGTGCTTATTACTACGAGGATAAGGCGACACTCGACATTCTGGGCGGAGCCATCGGCTCGGGTCCGCTCATCCTGAAGAACCTGACAGGCATCGCCAACAAATCCTATGCGGGCTTTGGCGAAGTGACCGTTCGGCCTGGGGCAGATGAGAAGCTGAGCATCACCTTGGGCGCGCGCTATTCGCATGACAAACGGACGGCAACGCGGATCAATGAACGGTCGTTCTCCTTTGCCGCGCTGGGCGGATTTGCGCCTGAGAATTGCGGCTTCTTCGCGCTGACCTTTGCAGCACTCGGGCAGACCTGCACGCCCACTGGCGCTGTGGCTGGGGCCAGCTATTCGGGTAAGTTCAACAACTTCTCGCCCTCGCTGACTGTGGCTTACAAGGCCAGCAATGACCTGAACCTCTATGCCAAATTTGTGCGTGGCTATAAAACGGGCGGCACTTCCCAACGCTCCGCCAACCCGATCAACTTTGCAGCTGGGTTTGAGCCCGAAATCGTCAACTCGTTTGAAGCAGGCATTAAGGGTAATGCGCTCGACCGGAATCTCAGCTATTCGCTGGCTGGTTTCTTCATGCGCATGAACAATTATCAGGCAAGCGTGCAGACCGGCGCAACGGCAGGGGACCGCGACTTCATCGGCATTGACGGCAACGATATTTATGGCGTCGAGTTTGATCTCAACGCTGCTTTGTCGCGCGAATTGCGGGTTGGAGTGTCGGGCGCGCTCCTCAGCGCTAAGTTGGGAGAACGGTCGGCGAGCGTCCTCTTGGACACAGGCCAAGTGCAGGTTCAGAACTTCATTGCGGACCAGACGTCAGCACCTAAGTCCTCCGGCAATGTCTATGTCGACTATAACCGCGATATCTCAAACGATTGGGCAGCAGGCTTCCACGCGAATGTCAGCTATCAGAGCAGCATTGAGACATCGAGCAACGTACTCGACAACCGCTCCATCGGCAGCAAGGCGATCACTGATGCGAGTATCAGCCTGACCCGTCGTTTGGGCGAAGATCGGGAGTTCTCGCTTCGCTTCTGGGGCAAGAACATCTTCGACACGGAATATGAAACGGTGACGTTCGGTTCGTTCGCCTTCACAGGTGCCACGACCGTGTCGGAGTTCGGCGAACCCCGGACGTACGGGGTCACCATGTCATTCCGTTACTAACTTAGAAAAGGGCAGGTAAAAGGAACGGAAGACCTGCCAGCCAGAGCCACCCAAGCTTG
Organism: Chakrabartia sp.; assembly: GCA_040398605.1. GTDB lineage: Bacteria > Pseudomonadota > Alphaproteobacteria > Sphingomonadales > Sphingomonadaceae > Aquisediminimonas. The sequence goes on along the minus strand of JBBATT010000112.1, from coordinate 4,473 downwards.
CCCCAAAAGGCAAGCTTGGGGTTTTGGTGGTTCCAAAGGCCCAAGGCACCTGCTGCACCCATGGCACCCGCACCCGGGATCCAGATGCCGGCCAACCCCGCAAGACCCAATAGCCCAAGGAGGCGAATGCCGGCGCCGCTGCGCGCCTTGTCCACAGGGGTGCGCAATCCTGCGAGCCCAGCAAAGCCGATCAGGCCAAAGATTCCCGCAAATGGTGCCAAAGTGTCGAGCATAGTCCCCCCCTAGTTGGTTGTGCCGTAGATGGTTCGGCCGTCCTTGATTGTCGCGACAACGCGGATAGTGTTGAGCTTGTCAGGCGCGATTGTCATTGGGTTGGCGTCTAACACGACAAGGTCGGCGCGCTTTCCGGCAGCCAAACTGCCTTTGTCCGCATCCTCGTGGATCTGCCATGCAGCGTTGATCGTCACCTGCTGCAGTGCGCGATAGACAGGGATGCGCTCCAGCGGCCCAAGGATATCGCCGGATTGTGTGCGTCTGTTCACTGAGGACCAGATGAGCCGCATCATATCGGGCGGGACGACGGGCGAGTCATTATGTGCGGTCGGACGCAGGCCAATGTCCCAAGCGGTCGCTTGCGGAGAGATGAAGTCCGCGCGCTTTGGCCCAAGGGCGACATCGCGGTGCCAATCCCCCCAATACCAAGTGTGGTTGGCAAAGAAGCTCGGCTGGATGTCGAGTTTCTTCATGTCTTCCAATTGGTCCCGGCGGACGACCTGGCTGTGGATCGCAATGGTGCGCTTGCCGGTCAAACCGTTCTGCCAAACGCCGTCGATCAGCGTCTGCATCGCTTCGTCGCCATTGACGTGGACAAAGACCTGCCAGTTATTGGTCGCGGCGTCGGCTAGCTTGGCGTTGAACAGCTTTAGGTCGATCGCGGGATAGCCGCGATAGCTGGCATCCTTGCCTTCGGGCGGCACGGTGACTGGGTCATGCAGCCACGCCGTGCGGCCCTGTGGGCTGCCATCGATGGTTAGCTTGATGCCACCGATACGCATCCGGCCAGCATAAGGCTTGCCGATTTGCGCGCGAATGTCGGCAGGCCATTCGCGTTCAAAGGAGACGAGTGCGACAGTGTCGATGGGCAGTGCGCCGCGTTTGGCCGCTTCTGCCAGCGCAGGCCAAGCCTCTGGCATGACGCGCCCATCTTGCGCTGTTGTGATGCCGTTGGCGGCATAAATCTTCTCGCCTGCGACAAGTGCGGCCACGCCACTTTCGATGGATGACGGAATGATGCGCATGGCTGGGACGAAGAACGCTGTCTCTTCCAACACGCCGTTGGGCGTCTTTCCATCGGCTTCGCGCCGGATGACACCACCCGGCGGATTGGGCGTTTCTGCGGTGATCCCGGCCAGTTTCAGCATGGCCGAATTCATCACCGCAAAGTGACCACTGGCATGGATGATAATGGCAGGTGTGTCCGGATAGACGGCGTCAAGTTCTTGCCGGTTTGGATGACGGCGTTCTGCCAGTTGGGAGTCGTCATAGCCGTTGCCGATGATCATCGGCATGCCTTTGGGCGGTGTGTAAGCCCGCAGCGCTGCCTGCAGCGCGGCGATGCTATCGACCTTACCAACCGGGGGCGGTGACAACGCCGCGAGCGAGGCGGCTTGCCCCACCGAACTCACATGGCCATGCGCATCGATAAAGCCGGGTAGGAGCGTGCGCCCCTTAAGATCAACGCTGTCCGCCTTCTTGCCCGCAGCTTTACGTACCGATTCAAGCGAGCCGACCGCGATGATCTTCCCATCCCGCACGGCAATGGCCTCAGCACTCTCCGCCGTGTCGCCCGCCATCGTGATGATCGGCCCGCCGCTCCACACGGTCGCCCGTTCGGCAGGCGCGGCATGGGTGGCTGTCGCGCCAAGCGCGAGCAGGATGGTCAGGCGTTTCATTGTCTCTCCCCTATTTATTCCGGCATGGCCTAGACCAGCCGGTTTGCCTTATCCAGCCGCGCGGATCGGGCTGACATTATCGCCTTCGGGCGTTGTTTCCGGCGTTGCGTAATAGCGGGCATAATATTTGCGGAACTGCGGGATGGGGCCGTCACCATCACAGATGATGGGGTTGGCCACATATTTCTGTCGGTCCCAGACCACCTTATCCTGATCAAACTGCTTGCAGATGTCCCGGATGATCGCTTTGGCAACGCCCGCGCGCTCGCCTTCGGCCTGCGCCTTGGGTTGGGTGAAGCAGAAGCGGGCATGGACCTGGTCCAGCTCAACCGGAATGATACAGGCAACGAGCAGCGTTTCCGAAATGCCGGTAAAGCGGGTCCAGCTCTGGCCCGGGCCCATGGCGTCATAGCTGATGCAGCCATCGACTTCGCCCCAAGGCGTGCCCATCTTGGCCTTCACATCGGCACCACGGCCCCAATCGCCCCAACGCAGATCGCCGAGCGGCACGTTGGATGTGCCGTGGATGTACTTGAAGTGCGCCACATCGACGCCGTTTTCAGCCATGTTCTGGAGGGAGCCCCAGACATTCCATTCATGGATGTCATAGTCCGTCCAGTCCGGGTCAGTCGTCTCAGGCAGATGCTCAACTTCAAACAACGGGGCCACGTCGTTCGGGTGATACCACATCCAGATCCAGCGATTGGCTTCCACCACATGCCAAGTGCGGGTGCATTTGCGCTTCACCTGAGGCGGAATGGCCTTGGCATAGGGGATGTCCTTCACCACGCCTTCTTCGCCGTCATAGCGCCAGGCGTGGAACGGGCATTCCAGCAGATTGCCATGCACCTTGCCGCCATGGCCCATATGCGCGCCGAGATGCTTGCAATAGGCATCGACCATACGGACCTGCCCGTCCTCACCGCGCCAAATGGCAAGATCGGTCGAGAAATAGCGCAGCGGCTTCACTTCACCGACGGCGAGGTCCTTGGACAGGACAACGGGATACCAGCCGAACGGGAAACCGATATCAAGATTGCGTTCCGCGATAGAGGCGCGGCCTTTGGTTTCGGCCAAGCGCCAGTCGATCAGATCCTGACCGCGCAGCTTTTCGAGGATCTGCCAGACAGCGACGGGCGCGGTGCGGGCATCGCTTGCGGCGCTATTTTCTGCATCAGACATGATGTGTCTCCTTCATAGGCCTTCGCTTGGAAGGCGAACCGGGCAGCGGGGTTGTCTCACCGTCCGGCGCTGTTGAAATGGGAGCAGACTTCCCGGCTCCCCTCACATCACAGACCGAAAACTTTGACTGCGTTTTCGCGCAGGAACTTCGGCCAGACTTCATCCTTGAAGGGCACATTCTGCATGTCGCTGAAGATGCGATCAAGGCTCAATCCCATAGGGAAATACCCTGCATAGATAATCTTGTCGGCCCCACGGGTATTCGCATAATCGATGATCGCCTTGGGGTAGTGCTTGGGGGCAAAGGCGCTCGTCGAATAATAGAGGTTCGGCCATTTGAGCATGAGCTTGACGGCCAGCGCTTCCCACGGTTCGGCACCGTGGCGCATCACGATCTTCAGGTCCGGGAAGAACCAGCAGACCTCGTCGAGATGCTCCACCTTCTGCGTTTCCATCGGGATGCGCGGGCCGGGGATGCCGACGTTCAGCAGGATGGGAATGCCCAGTTCCGCCGCACAAGTGTAGAGCGGGAACATATATTTGTGGTTGATCGCCACCTGCGGCAGCGTGCCCGACGGGAAGACGCTGATCGCGGAAATGCCGACTTCGCTGTGCAACTTCTTGATGCGGCGGACTTCATCGACGCCCTTATTCGGATCACAGGGCACGTCGAAGAAGAAGCGGTCGCCATACATTTCCTTGGCGCGGCGCGACGTGTCATTATCGTTCCAGCCGATGAGGGCTTTGTCGATATTGAACCGGTCCATCTGCTCGACGGTCCACTTCACATAGTCATCGGCATGTCCGGTCTGTGGCACATCCTTGAACATGTACTGCGCAGGCATCGAAAATTGCTCGAGCGTCTGCGCGTCCTTGATGAGGGGCCGGAAGCTGGTGAACCAGTCCGACCGGTCCTCTGCCTCCGGAATGCCGAGCATACAGTCGATGATCTTGATGTCGGTTGGATAGGTCATTTCAAATCCTTTTGGTCGTCATTGCGAGCGAAGCGAAGCAATCCAGCGGTTGGCGGCATGGATTGCCGCGTCGCTGCGCTCCTCGCAATGACGGAGAGATACTGTGTCATGTGGCTTGTCCGATCAGGGTGGGCCACAGGGCCTTAAGCTTAATTTTGTCGACCTTACCCACCGCATTGCGTGGCAGGGGATCAGGTGAAAAGGCAACGCGGCCCGGCGCTTTGTAGCGGGCGAGCTTTTCGCCGACATCTCCGCAAATCGTCTCTTCGGTCAGGCCGTTTGCGACAACGACTGCGACCAGCAATTCGCCCAGTCGTTCATCGGCGATGCCGAACGCCGCGCATTCGGTGATGCCTGTAATTTCGCCCATCGCGCGCTCGACTTCGGCGCAATAGATGTTTTCG
>JBBATT010000111.1:0-7503 GCA_040398605.1 Chakrabartia sp. | reverse complement strand
GCCTCTGTTGCCCACGGACCCACCACGCGGCCGACGCCAGCGCCAACACCGCCCGTCAACGCGCCAACACCGCCGCCGATCAGTGCCGCCTTACCTGCCTCGCTGGCGTAATCGCCCGCGCTGGCCGCGCCTTCAATCTTTCCGGTGGCGTTCAGCGCTGCCATCGGTGCCGCTGTCAGCGCTCCGGCACCAGCCGCACGCATGACCGATGGAGCGGCACCGGCCAGCCGCAGCCCGCCGATTCCTGTGCCAAGCCCCGCACCGACCGCGCCGGCGGTTTCGGCCGCCATGCTCGCGTAGGGATGATCCTCATCGAACAGTTTCTCACGCTCACGGATGTCAGTCAGGATTTCCGATCGCGGTTTTCCGTATCGGCCACCTGTAATCATGTTCGGCAGCGCGCCGGCTGTGGCCGCGATCTCGTCGCCGTAATTTGCGAAGAACCCCTGACCGAGCTTTTCAGTCAGATCGGACAGATATCGCATCATGCCGTCTGGCGCGGGTGCGCGGGTATCACGCGCGCCGCTGGCGTCTTCCGCCGCAGCCTGTGCGCCGGCGGCCGGGCTCGGCGTCTGTGGCACCAGGTCATCGAACGGGTTCGCCGGCACCAGATCATCGAACGGGTTCATGGCGTCACGCCCCATTGCTGCAATCGCTGGTTCACCGTCGCGGCCGGCGCGCCTTTGCGGATGGCATCGGCGGCCCATGCCTTGAGCTTTGCATCATCCCCCGGTGGGCGCGACGCCGCCATCGGTGCGCCGGTCTGCGGGTTGAGCGTTTGCGTCTGGACCGGTGTCGGCTGATTGGTGCCGAGCGTGCCGGCTTTCGCTTGGATCGCGCCATCTTCCGCAGCCTCGAGGTGGCGTTTCAGATTCCGAACTTTTTCGATCATCGTTTCCCGTCGATCGGTCGCCGTGATCTGGTAGCGGTTCGTGCTGTTCTGTTCCTCGCTCTGCGACATGGCCGCCCCGGTCAGGCCGCGTATCAGAGCTTCACGGCCAATTTCGATGTCGCGCCAGATGCCGGCCGCAGCGCCACGCCCCATAGCCAGATCGGCATAATCGGTTGCGCCCATCGCGTTGATACGCTTCTCAAGATCCGGCACCATGTTGGTGAACACACGACCGAGCGCAATGCGTGCGCCGACTTCCGCCGGAAGACTTGCGCCGCCCGCTGTAACTGATTTCTGCTGACGTAGGAACGTCTGAAAATCGCCCGTGAACCCCTGTTTTTTCGCGGCCTCGTATTCCTTCTGATCGTTGGTCAGTTCGCTGTTTTTGCGGTCAACCTCACCGCTGCGCCATGTCTGGTCGGCGGCGTCTTTCGACTGCTGACGGTCTTCGCTGCGCGTGCGCAAAGCCAGGTCGGCGGCGTCTTTGTCAAGCTGCCGCTTCAATTCCTGCTGTTTCACCGACGACTCCCGCGCGCCCGCTTCCGCACCGGCCAGATACTGCATGCCAGCCAGGCCGCCCGCGCCGACGTTGCCGCTCGACATCATCGACAGACCAGCCACCATCAACGCCTTGCGTTCGTTCTCATCGAGGTTCAGCGGGTTGAACTCGACACCGAACATGCGTTTCAGCATGCCGCCGCTGGCACGGTCGGCCTTGCCGGCATACGGTTCGCCCATCCCTGTGCCGTTCGCTGCCGGTGTGGTCGCTTTCGCGACGAGGTTTGCGCCGCCGGTTCCGAGAACGCTTTGAATTTTCTTGTAATAATCCGCGCTTTCTTGAGGAATGACGCTATCGTCGCGACCGGCCTTTATCCAATTATCCGCCCGTCGTGGGCCGCCGTTATATGCAATGCGCGCCGCGTCGCGATCGCCGCCATAACGGGCAAGCATCGCGTTGAAATAGTCATCAGAAAACCGCCGCTGTTCGGCCACACCGCCGGACGGGTTGAGCGGTCGCACACCGAAGCCAGGTTCCTTTGCTGTGGCCGGCATGATCTGGCGCGGACCGAAAGCCCCGGATTTCGGATTGACGATATCGCGGCCCCCGCTTTCGACTTGCTCGATCGCGTCCATTTCTTCCTGTGACGCTACGTCGCCGCCGTCCGCGAACCCGAATAGCGACGCCAGCCCCGACAAACCACCGATGCCGCCGCTGTCGCCGTATCCCTGCAATCCGCTGGCCGCCATCGCGCCGCCGGCTGGTGATGACGCAGCCGGGCCCGTGCTGCCGCTGAACAGCGAGCCAATACCTGCGCGCGCTTTCTTGCCCATGTCGTAAGACGCTTGCGGGTCGAAGCCGTCTTTCTGCTGCTGCGGCGCCTGCACGTTCGGCAGTTCCGGCGGGCGCACCTGCGCCGGGCGGATGTCAGACCATCCGAGCAGCCCTTGCGGCAACGCAAGGCCGCCATCGGCTTTCGCATCAACCAATGCGCGGTCGTAGTTCACCATCTTCATGCCGCCGATACCCTGGCTGACCGCTTCCGGATGTTCGCCGCGCTCGACATCCTGCGCCATGAGCCCCATTTGCGTGCGCGGGTCGCCCTTGTAGCGGAAGCTATAAATCGGCTGGCCGTCATGCGTCGTGCCGACTTCGTTGATATTTTCCTTGACGCGCTCGTCCGACGCCATGCCGGCAAGCGTGAGCCCGGCGCCGAGCACGTTGCCCGCGCCTTTGCCCTGGCTTTGCGTCGCGGTGCCGTTGCCTGTGGTCGTGCCGCCGGTCAGCGGACCGATGCCCGCGCCGATGCCCGCCAGCCATTGCGCCTGTTGCATGTCCCACGTTTGCGAGTTCAGCGCGTTCTGGCTGGCCGCGTCGTTCACATTCTGCTGTTGCGTCTGCTGCTGGTTGCCGGCGGTAAGCTGCGCGTTCGCATCGGTATAGCCGAGTTGTGACGCAAGCTGACCGATGTTCGCCGACGCCTGACCCGAACTAAGCTGCTGCTGCTTCTGCTGCTGCGCCGCTGCAAGCGCCTGCTGCCAGCCGGTGTTTTGCAGGTTCGCCACGGTGTTGTTCCGCGCTTGCGCCTGATCCCCCTGTAGCCGACCCTTGCCAAGGTAAAAGCCGTTGCCGCCGAGCCCGCCTTGCGCCGCCTCGCTGGCGGTATAGGCGCGCGTCTGCGCCGCGTCCTGCTGGCCGATGGTGTTCAACGTCGAATTGATGACATCGTTCTGGTAGGGGTTGTAAAACTGCGAGATGTCGGCCGCGCCGATGCCTTGGCCGGACTGATTGACCATGTTCGCGCCGGTCGTGACGCCTGGCTGCCATGCGCCTTGGTTCGCCGCGATCTGGGCAAAGCCTTGTGTCTGCGGATCGGTGAATCCGGCCACAGTCTTAGCGGTGGCCGGATTATAGCTCGACTGCGCCGCCGTCGCCTGGTCGATGATGTTGGTGTAAAGGTTCGATGCTTGGGCGGTCGGCGTATATGTCGATGTGCTCGACTGCTTCGTTTTCGCACTCGCACCCATTGGGATCAATCCTCGCTACGCCGCACGGGCGAATTCACCATGCAAAACAGCCGCATGTTTAACATATATCGCATGAGCTTCGTCAGGGGAACCGTATGTGCCGCGTGTCATTTTTATCCCATCCTTTCGGATATAAGAAAAAATAACCGCCAGCCGGTTCACCAAAATGTTTTTGGTACAAACGGAGTTTTGCCTTCGTCCTATGATTGCTCAAAACACCAATCATCAGCGGTAATTTGAGCTTATCAGCAGTATCCTTCGCAAACGTTAGCAATGCGCGTGCATTGTGTGTTTTGCGGTATTCTTTTGGAACCATCATGAATAGTTCTTCAAGGAAAACTTCGCTCGAGTTCCAGAACGACGCGAACCGCAGAAAAATTATCCCTTCGATCGAACCAACCGGACCGATAACGCCGATCAGCGCCCGATTGCGGTTGATCGCTTCCATGATCGCGGCTTCAGCAATCGGATAATCAATAGCACTGTGGCCGTTCTCGGCATGCAGTTCTTCGCCAAGCATGATGATCTGCGGATAATCGGCCGGTTCCGCATAGCGCACGACAGGATCAGTTCGTGTCAGTATTTTGTGAATATCGACAACGTCTTTCATTCTTCGCCTTCTACTATTGTGGCCCCGGGAGCCCCTGCAAATGCTCGGTGAACGCCTTCCGCGTCGCAAGCACAAACCTGTCGAGTGCTTCGGCCCCGCCGACCCGTTGCACGGCATCGGGGGAAACGACAAACTCACCATCACTTATCAGAATCGGCACGGTGCCGACACTGCCGCCGTTTGCTCGCTTCGGCATGCCGCCGAGCGTGCGTTCAAGCTGTGTCATCCCCGCTTCGGTGTTGCCCTGACCGAGCGCACCGACCACATCAGCCGGGATCACATACGAACCCGCCGGCACATGCACCGGCAACGCATCTTCCCGACCGCCTGTCGGCCCACGCACCGCACCGACGACAGCCTTGACCCGGCCGCCCCGTGCGTATCGGCCACGGCCACCGCCATATTTATGCCAATCTCGGATAAGTGCCGCAACTTCATCGGTGCTCATGTCCGGTTGCGGAATGACATGATATTTGTCCAACGGGCTGATACCGGCATTGTAAAAAAACGGTCCTGCCGCATCATGCGCGTTTTTTGACGAATTTGCACGCCAGCGGACCAATCTGGATTCCGCGTTTCCTGATGTACTTTTCTGTGCTGCAACCCCTGCGCGATTTCTAAATTCACTGGATTTTAATGCAGTATCTAGTTGGTTACGCAATGGTTCATGTTTGGCCAGATACGCCAGCGCGGCAGGATCATCGCCCATGGTTCTGGCAACGTCCACACCGCGTTCGTATTGCGGCAACATGCTTGATGCAGTATGCCTTACCGATCCACCGTAACCGGCATCCTTGGCAATCTGGTATTGCAGCAGTTTCGCCAACTGCTCGCGCGTCCAATCCTGATCTTGCCCGATCGTCATTTCCGCGACACCGGACTGTGCCGTCTGCGCGATCGGTCGACGCATCGTATGATCTTTTGAATCAACGGTGCGTGACGTCAATTCCAACGGCATTTTTCGTAAATCAGGGCGAGCATCAAATAATTCCGGGTGATTGACGAAATCACCCATTGTCGTCACATCACCTGCTTTAAAATCTTTCATGTTTGTTGTCAAAGATCGGTCACTAATTTCTTGACGAAGGCGCCCTTCTGCTCCAAACGCCAACCCGGTATCTTTGAAAATATCACGATTTTTCGCACCACCTTCAATCATATCAATGGCGCGATCGGCTTTTTCGATGCGTGTCGGCGGAATAAGCACCTGACTCGGCAGTGTGGACGCGCCGCGACCGCCGAGGATGTCGGTTTCGTCCACATCCAGCGTGTGCCACGGGGGAACTGCCGCGCGATCATTTGCGCTGAACTCGCGTCTGGCTTCAACATTGCGAGCACGGGCCTCGCCGGGGTTGTGCCAATAAGCGTAGGCGGCCGGCGTCACCGGCGGCATGCCGTCGCGGCCCTGCGCTCGAGCAAGTGCGGGCTCGGCTGCTTTCAGTCGCCGCAACGCCTCGGCGAAATCCGGTGACATTTCACCAAACGGACCATGATACAGATCATCATAATTTTGCTTTGCTGCATGCCAATCGGTGAACGGCTGACCGAATCGACGCGTCATTGCAGCCAGCGTTTCCGCTTCATCGTCCGGGTTCAGATATACCGCACTGGTGCCGGGACTTGCCCCGCGTTCTGCATCAACAGCGTGTTGACCCTCATGCAATGCCATAGATAGCCGCCGCGTGTCATCGCCGGGCCCTATGTCAATGCGGCCATCAACGTTCAGACCTTTAGCCTTTTGGTAAAAGCCTGTGTTAGGCGCGCTTGTTTCAGAAAAACGAATTTTTTCCATATCAGGCAGCGATTTGAACAGCGGCGGGTGATCAAGGAATTCGTCAAAATACTGCGGATCGGCCACATCCTGCGGCTTCAGCCGCGCCGCGCTGTCATCGATTTCGGTGAACGGTGCGCCACGTTCGTCGTGTCCCCATCTGGTTTTGTGCCAAATCGTGTCGCGGTCCACGCCGGCCGCGCGCATGTCTTCCGCCCGGGCGAGCGCCGCATGATCCACGCCCTTTGCGTTCGGTCCGACGAATATCCGCGCGCTGCCTGCGCCCTCCCGCGCCGCCCGGCCCGCTGCACGCCCCCACGGCAGCGGGGAAAGCGCGCCAGCCACGTTAAGCGCGGTCAGCAGGGCATTGCCGGCTGTGGCCTTATACCGGCCCTCACGCCACGCTGTGGCCGTGTCGCGCGCGCTTTGCGGGATCGCTTCAGCCGACATCACGTTGCCGATCACCGGCAGCATGCCCAACGCCTCGTCGCCGAGCCCGCGCAGGTTCGCCGCGCGTTCCTCGGTCGTGGGCTGGTGCGCGGCGGCCATCTCGAACGATTCCCGCAGGTCATCAATCGGGCTGCCGCCGTCAGCCAGCGCCGCTCGGCCGCGGCCGCGCTCCGGATAGGGTTCGTTTGGATCGCGTGCCCGCCGCGCGCCGAGTTCGCGGCTGACGTTCGCAGGGTTCTTTCCCCATTGGATCAGCCAGGGGATGCCGCCGGCGCGTTCGGAAGGGTCGCGGAATTCACCCACCAGCCGGTTGGCGCGCGGCGCGGGTCCGATGCTTGCGCCAAGGCTGGCCGTCCCGCCGTCAGCATATCGCTTCGCCCGCTGCACCGTCTTTGTCACTGATTTTTTCAGCATCACTCACGCACCATAAAAATTAAACGTCAGATTTCCGCCCGTTGATGCCCTTACCCAAATCGTATCACCCACGGTCATCTGAATCGCCGGTTCAACAAATAATGTAACACCAACGGCAATTGGAAAATCGAAATATATTGCGTTTGCTTGTGATGGTGAAGTCCCCTTTGACACATGGTATATTCGAACATTTGTGGATGATGCTGAAACATTCGTTACGAACATTGTTCGAATGATAATAGGGGATGTGGCTGTAATAAGTAATTCATCACTGCCACTAAGTGGACGAAATGAAATAATTCTTCCGTTATTTCCGCCCGTGGCAATTCTTAATTCCGTGATGGCTTCGACCACAGCCCGGCCAATGCTAATCAGGTCATCGTTGGTGCCGTTATTTCCTTGCCAATTTTTCATCGACGCCCATCCGGTGAATACCTGAAACGAACTTTACCGAGCCGCCAGAACGAACCGACGTCAATGCTTTCGACGCGAAGCGCGCATTGCCGCGTCCGCACCCGCGTTCCATCCGAATTCGCGGGGTTGAAAAACGGCGTCGCCTTGGAGCACACGAATGGACCATAGACGCGCTGTGGATCACCTGGCTGATCTCGGCAAAGCAGGCTGATCTGGATCTGCGCCGTTTCGCTGCCGCCACTGATGCCCCATTTGAAATCGGGATATACCTGGTCAATGAAGACAAAATCCTCGCCCTCACTGATGTAGAAATCGCCCGTTTCAAACAGTGGCCGCAACGGGTTGGTGTCGTCATCGAACCCGGATTCGTGCGCATAGACGACGCCGCCCGATGTCGCGCCGATCGGATTGCCGAGCACACTTCGG
>JBBATT010000110.1:4132-7579 GCA_040398605.1 Chakrabartia sp. | reverse complement strand
TCTAGGACCGAAGGGATGAACATTTCGTTCGAACAATCCGGTCCGGATGTGCCGCAATGGCCCGTCATTCTATCCGTGCCACATGCCGGACGCGCCTATCCGCCTGATCTGGCCGATGACTGTCGCTTCCCCGCTGACAGGCTGCTACCGCTGGAAGACAGGCTGGCCGACCAACTGGCGACATCTGCGTTTAAAGCGGGATTTACGGGCGTCGTTGCCACGACGCCCCGCGCCGTCATCGACCTCAACCGTGCGGAGCGCGACATGGACCCCGGCATGCTGACGCGGCCGATGGATGTTCAGCCGATCCTGTCTGCCAAGGCCCGCGGGGGGCTGGGCCTTGTGCCACGCCGGACCGCCGCCTTGGGGGACTTGTGGCGACGGCGCTTCTCTCCCGAAGAAATTTCCAGGCGAATCCACAACCATCACAGGCCGTATCACAACCGGCTGGAAGCCCTGATGGAGGCAGCGCGCCACCGTCATGGCACCGCCATTCTGCTCGACATCCACTCCATGCCCCCGTTGCTGCAGGACGGCACCCGCAAACCGCCGCAAATTGTCGTTGGGGACCGTTTCGGGCGCAGTGCGAGTTCTGTCCTGACCGAAATTGCCGGCGCGACCTTTGAAGCTGCGGGCCTGCGGGTCGCCTATAACACGCCTTATGCAGGCGGACACATTCTGGATCGGCATTCAGCACCCGCGGATGGCCTCCACGCCATTCAGCTGGAATTTGACCGGCGGCTCTACCTGGACCCGAACCTGCGGACGGCGGTAGAGGGCCTGACGGATATGGCCCGGCTGTTGCGGCAGGTGGCGGAACGCTTGGCCGATGCGGTTTCCCGACTCTCGATCCCTATCGCCGCTGAATAAAAACAGCCCCTACATAAAGAAACCACCCGGTGCACGCACCGGGTGGCCAAGGTTCAGGGAGGAAACACGCCCAAGGGCGTGTTGAGTAGCGGCGCGAAAGGGGGGACACGCACCACCGCTCAAAAAACAATGTAGGGTGCGGCGCGGGCCGTTTCAAGCAAAAGTCAGGGCGGCCGTTCGCTTGTTCGAACGGCCGCCCCAAGGTCTTTTTAATCCAGCCCCAAGGGCTGGAAATTATTCAATTTTTTTAGGCGTTTGCATCGCCTGCAACAACTTTACCCAGCGCCATCTGGCGGGCAAAGACGTCACGCATGACCGACATAGAGAACAGATGCGCGTGCACCAGCGGCAAAAGACCGGACTGATTCATCTTGCGCAGCTGGTCGCCACGAAGTTCGCGCAGCTTGTCTTCATTGACCATCTGGAAGCCGCGATACACGAAGGGCGGCTTATCTGGATCGGGCTGAACCGACATTTCGCCGTCCATCAACAATTCGTTGGCAATCAGTTCCTGCATGAAGGCCTGGGTGCGCTGACCGGCCTGTTCAAACTGTTCGCAAAAGCCAAGAATCTGCTTGGTGGCTTCGCTCGGCTCGCCGTCTACGAAAAGGGCGTCGCCTTCTTCGAAGTCGCCAATCGCGCCTGCGGTCGGATCAAAGCAGACCGACAGATCGTCGCTGTCTGGACGCAGCTTTGCGAGCATGAAGGGATAGCGGCGGACATAGGCCGGCACGTAAACCTGCTCGGTAAAGCGGCCGTCTTCGCCCATGAAAACGTTGACGCCTTCGTTGAGGCCCATCAGCGCAAGCGGCACAGGTGCTTCACCTGACGAAAAGATGATGGGATAGTTGCGCTGGGCGCTGGCGAATTCATCAACGGTCAACGGCACGGCATGCTGCTCATTGAGCCAGGGTGCGCTCTCCACCGGACGCGTTTTCCATGTCGCATGGTCGACGGACGAAAGCGGGACGAGATCCTTGAAAAACAAGGGAAGAGCATCTTGCGGCGCACTGGCCATACGTATTCTCCTGCTGCCAATGAGGCGGTTCTGAATGGCATCGGCTCCTATGGCCCGAAATGCCAGAGTGCAAGGGGAAAGCGGCGATTCCCGCTACCCTTTCTATGCCCCTGAAATCTAAGGGATGAGCTTACCGGGGTTCATGATGCCCAATGGATCAAACGCCGCCTTGATGGCGCGCAGCGCCTGGATGCGCGCCGGTGCGGACAACCGCCCAAGTTCGTCGCGCTTCATCTGCCCGATGCCGTGTTCCGCCGAGATAGAGCCGCCTGCGGCAGACACCAGATCATAGACCATCCGGCTCGCCGCCTTGCCTGTTGTCACGCGCCAGTTCGGGTCCGTGCACCCCTCAGGCGCACGCACATGAAAATGGACATTGCCGTCACCCAGATGGCCATAAGCGTTGACCCAAACTCCGGGAAAGGCGCGTTCAACTTCCGCACTGGCATCCGCAATAAAGCGCGGCATATCGTCGACCGGCACCGAAATGTCGTGCTGCATGGCCGGGCCATGCGTGCGCTCTGCCTCGGAGATGGATTCGCGGATTTTCCAAAACGCCTCGGCCTGCGCCTCGCTGGCGGCAATCGCGGCATCCAGAATGCGCCCCGCCTCCAGTTCGCCAGCCAGTATCTGTTCCAACGCCTCAGCAGGGGCAGCGGACCCTGGACTGCTGCGGACGTACTCCACCAACACGTGCCAAGGCGCATGTCCCTCAAGCGGCGCGCGGGTCCCAGGGATATGCTGAAGCACCAGACGCAGAGAGCTTTCCGGGATCAGTTCAAAACTCTCAATCGCGTCGCCCGACGCCGCCTCCATAGCGCGCAAGCTGGTGAGCGCCGCTTCGGGGCTATCCACCGCCATCCATGCGACCGACCGGTCGAGGACATCCGGCACGAGCGTTAGGCTCGCGGCCGTGATGATGCCGATCGTGCCTTCCGCCGCGATCAGCAGCTGGGTGAGATCATACCCCCGATTGTCCTTTTTAAGCGCCGCCAGACCTTCATACAGCCCGCCATCGGGCAAGACTGCCTCTACGCCCAGAACAAGGCGACGCATCGTGCCAAAGCGCAGGACCTGCGTGCCGCCGGCATTGGTGGAGACAAGCCCGCCGACAGTGGCTGAGCCGCGCGCACCAAGCGACAATGGAAAACGCATGCCTTGAGCGCAGGCCGCTTGGTGCAGGTTGGAAAGCACCACACCGGCCTCTGCCACAACAAGGCCTGCCGCTGGGTCCAGCAGACGGATGGCGTTCATCCGGCGCAGCGACACTATGATCGCCTCTCCACTGTCATCGGGTGTCGCGCCGCCGACCATCGACGTGTTGCCACCTTGTGGCACCACTGGAATGCGGTGACGCGACGCGATTTCAAGCACCGCCTGAACTTCAGCGACGGACCCCGGCTGCACCAACGCGGCGGCCTTGCCTTGGTAAAGCTTGCGCCAGTCGGTCGTCCACGGCGCGATGTCAGCGGAATCGATCGTCAGGCCTTTGGTGCCGAGCACCGCGCCAAGTTCCGCCAAAGCAGCCGCATTCATCATCGCGAACGTCTCCCCTGCCT
>JBBATT010000110.1:0-4122 GCA_040398605.1 Chakrabartia sp. | reverse complement strand
TTGCCCCGCATCTCATGATCTGTTCAACCGTCCAACCGCACTTCGGGTCGAATCATGACAACATCTCAATGATCCCGTTTCTCGTTCTTTCTGCCGCGGCGTTGACGCCGTCGGGCCCTGCTGCTCTGCCTCAGCAGAACGGGACGGATTATGCGCAGGTGATGATTGAGCGGCGGACCGTCATCCGCATCACGCCGCATCACGAACGCGCGCGACCGCGGATGATCTTCCAGGACTGGAAAGAAAAATCCGCCCCAAAGTGTCTTTCGATCGCGACGCTGGGGGGTGTTTTGATCAGCAGACCCGACAGCATCGACCTCGTCCTTCGCAGTGGGCAACCCATCCGCGCGCGTTTGGAAAAGGGCTGCCCGTCGATCGATTTTTATTCCGGCTTCTATCTCCAGCCCACCCGCGACGGGCGGCTGTGTGAGGACCGAGATACGATCCATTCCCGCACCGGCGGCGCCTGTATGATCGACAAATTTCACACGCTGGTGCCGCCAAAACAAAAGTGATGCCGCTTTGGCCCTCATTCGGGGCGGCTTTTGCTTGACTTTTCCGCCCCTAAAGCCAAGGCCCGCAGTCAACATGCAGGAGCTTCCTCCCGCACCCTATCCGGAACCTAACCTGAATGAGTTTTGCCGATCTCGGCCTATCCGATGAACTGCTCCGCGCCATAACTGAGGCGGGCTATTCCGATCCGACGCCTGTCCAGCAGCAGGCTATTCCCAGCGTTCTGATGATGCGCGATCTGATCGCCATCGCGCAAACGGGCACCGGCAAGACAGCCGCGTTCGTCCTCCCCATGATTGATGTTCTGGGCCACGGGCGCACGCGCGCGCGGATGCCCCGTTCGCTCATCTTGGAACCAACGCGGGAACTGGCCGCGCAGGTTGCTGAAAACTTTGAGAAGTACGGCAAGTATCACAAGCTCTCCATGGCGCTGCTCATCGGCGGCGTGCAAATGGGGGATCAGGTCAAGGCGCTGGAAAAGGGCGTTGATGTCCTTATCGCGACGCCAGGCCGTCTGATGGACCTGTTTGAGCGCGGCAAGATCCTGCTCAATGGCTGCGATCTGCTCGTCATTGATGAAGCTGACCGGATGCTCGACATGGGCTTTATCCCGGATATCGAGAATATCTGCACGAAACTGCCCTCCAGCCGCCAGACCTTGCTGTTTTCGGCAACGATGCCGCCGCCAATCAAGAAACTGGCCGACAAGTTCCTGTCGAACCCCAAGACAATCGAAGTGGCCCGTCCCGCATCGACCAACGTCAACATCACCCAGATGCTGGTTGAAGTTGACGCCCGCAAGAAGCGTGACGTTCTGCGTGACCTGCTGAATGCCGACGACGTCAACACCGCGATCATCTTCTGCAACCGGAAGACAACCGTGCGCGAACTGGCCCAGAGCCTGCAGCGTTCCGGCTTCCGCGCGACGGAAATCCATGGCGACATGGAGCAATCCGCCCGCATCAAGGAACTCGACCGCTTCAAATCGGGCGATATCAACATCCTCGTCGCATCCGACGTCGCCGCCCGTGGCCTCGACATCAAGGGTGTGAGCCACGTCTTCAATTTCGACGCGCCGTGGCATCCCGATGACTATGTCCACCGCATCGGCCGCACCGGTCGTGCAGGCGCGACGGGTAAGGCCTTCACATTTGTGACGCCTGCAGATGCCGAAGCGATTGAGAATATCGAAAAGCTTACCGGCCAGACGTTGAATCGAATGAAGGGCAGCGGCGGATCAGAGGCGAAAGCTGCGCCGTCGACGCCTGAAGTGGCCGAGGTCGCAGCGGACGAACAACCACGCCCGGCCCGCCGTTCGCGTGCGAAGGCCGCCCCTAAGGTTGAAGAAGCCAAGGCGCCTGCATCAAAGCCGGAACGCGTCGAAAAGCCAGAGCGTGCAGAACGCAAGCCTCAGGAAAAGCCAGCTCCGCGTCGCGAGTCGACACAGCCGGCTGAGCAATCAAATGAAACCGGTGGCTGGAACGGCCCGATGCCGGACTTCCTCTCGCACGGTTTTAACTGAGCGAAACGCTCAGCTGTTGCGGAAAGCCCAAGCCAACAGCCTGTAATGCCAAACGCCCTTGATACGGGTCTTCTGTGCGGTCGGGCGGCGGGTCTGCTGCCTCGAAGAGGCACGGAACATACGAAGGGCAAGCTGATTCATGCAGCGTTTATAGCGTGCACAAGCGACACGAGAATGTCAGGTCAATGACTCTTCAATGACGTGGCGGCTAAATAAGCCCCCGATCCGTCCCGCTTACTTCGCGTCGAGGATCGCTTCGATGGACGTGTTGACGACGTCGATATCCGCCATGCCGTCCACCCGCTGCAAGAGGCCACGCGCTTCATAGATCGGCAGGATCGGCGCTGTCTTTGCGCGATACTCTGCCATCCGCGTGCGGACCGTTTCCTCATTGTCGTCGGGACGGCGCTTAAACTCGGTTGAGCCGCACTGGTCACAGGTGCCGTCAACCTTGGGCTGCTTGAAGGTGTCGTGATAGCCTGCACCACATTTCCCACAGGTGAAGCGGCCGGTGATGCGTTCAACCAAGGCGTCTTCGTCAACACCAAGTTCGATCACACAGTCCAGCTTGCGACCACGCGCGGTCAAAATATCATCCAGCGAATCTGCCTGAGCGGCCGTCCGGGGGTAACCGTCAAAGATCACACCAGTCTCGGCCGGCAGCTTGTCCAGCGCCTCGCCGATGATGCCTGAGACGATCTCGTCAGAAACGAGTTCACCCGCCTCCATAACAGCCTTGGCCTGCAGGCCGACGGGCGTGCCATCCTTAACCGCTGCGCGAAGCATGTCGCCGGTCGAAAGCTGCACCATGCCGCGCTCTTCTTGCAATCGGCTGGCCTGTGTGCCCTTCCCCGCCCCCGGAGGTCCCAACAGAATTATATTCAACGTCGCGCTCCCCCTTTGAGCTTCGCCTTCTTAATGAGGTCCCCATATTGGTGGGCCAGCATATGGCTCTGGATCTGTGTCACCGTATCCATCGTCACGTTCACGACGATCAAGAGGCTGGTGCCGCCAATGGCCATGAAGCCAAGGCTGGAGAACATGAATTCAGGCACCAAGCAGACCAACGTCAGATAAGCAGCGCCGACCACTGTGATGCGCGTCAGCACATAATCCAGATAATTCTCTGTGTTCTTGCCGGGGCGAATGCCGGGCACGAAGCCGCCGTATCGCTTCAGGTTCTCTGCTGTTTCTTCCGGGTTGAAGACAACGGCCGTGTAGAAAAAGCAGAAGAAGATGATGCCGAACGCATAGAGCGCCATGTACAGCGGAGATCCGTGCTGCAGGGCGTTCGTGATCGTCAAAATGGTGTCGCCAGTGGCCGAATCCTGCGTGGCGCTCTGGCCAGCGAACTGGACGAGCGTGAGCGGCATCAGCAACAGCGACGACGCGAAGATCGGTGGGATAACACCTGCCGTGTTGATCTTGAGCGGAAGGAAGCTCTTATCGGCCTGCATCATGCCGCGCTGCGTCTGGCGCTTGGGATATTGGATCAGCACGCGGCGCTGCGCACGCTCCATGAAGCAGATAAAGGCAATCAAGCCAATGATCGCCGCACCGATGCCGAGCACCATGAGCGGGTTCATCGTGCCCGTGCGGCCGCCTTCAAACACCTGAGCGAGCGTCTTTGGCAAGGTCGCGACAATACCCGCCATGATGATCAGCGAAATACCATTGCCGATACCACGGCTGGTGATCTGTTCACCGAGCCACATCAGGAACATGGTGCCGCCGAGCAGCGCCGTGACGCAAGCGACGCGGAACAGCATGCCGGGTTCAACCACGGCCGAAAGGCCCTGCGTCGCGCCCCAGCTTTCAAGACCGACAGCGATGAAATAGCCCTGCACAATCGTGAGGCCGACGGTGCCGTAGCGGGTGTACTGGTTCAGCTTCTTACGGCCGCTTTCGCCTTCTTTCTTCAACGCTGCCAGCGTTGAGGAGAGCGACGTGCCAAGTTGCACCACGATAGACGCTGTGATGTACGGCATCACGCCCAGCGCGATGAGGCTCATGCGCTCCAGCGAGCCGCCGGAGAACATGTTGAAAAAGTCGAGAACACCACCCTTGGTCGTGTTGAACAAAGTGTC
>JBBATT010000109.1:0-7583 GCA_040398605.1 Chakrabartia sp. | reverse complement strand
CGGAGACGTTGATGACGTCATCCACGCGACCCGTGATCCAATAATAGCCATCCTCATCGCGGCGGCAGCCGTCCCCGGTGAAATATTTCCCGGGATAGGTGGTGAAATAGGTTTCGAAGAAGCGCTGGTGATCATTCCACACGGTGCGCATCTGCCCCGGCCAGCTGCGGACGATGCATAGATTGCCAGAGGCGGCACCGTAGAGTACTTGCCCCTCTGCATCCACCAACTGCGGCTCCACGCCCGGCATCGGCTTGGTGGCACTGCCTGGCTTAAGGTCGGTCGCGCCGGGCAGGGGGGCAATCATCGCGCCGCCTGTCTCGGTCTGCCACCAGGTGTCGACAATTGGGCAGCGCCCGTCGCCGACAACGCTGTGATACCAGCGCCAAGCCTCCGGATTAATCGGCTCCCCAACAGTCCCAAGCAATCGCAATGACTTACGCGATGTTGCTTTCACAAAGTCATCCCCATCTCGCATTAGTGCGCGCAAGGCCGTGGGGGCGGTGAAGACCGTGTGGACATTGTGCCGGTCACACACCTGCCAGATACGGCTGGCATCCGGCCAATTGGGCACACCTTCATACATCAGCGTCGTCGCACCGTTGGCGAGCGGCCCATAGACGATATAGGTATGCCCGGTGACCCAGCCGATATCGGCCGCGCACCAATAGACGTCGCCGGGCCGATAATCGAACACCAGCTCATGCGTCAGGCTCGCCCAGAGCAGATAGCCGCCTGTCGTGTGCAGCACGCCCTTGGGCTTTCCGGTGGAGCCAGAAGTGTAGAGGATAAAGAGCGGGTCTTCCGCGCCCATCACTTCGGCAGGGCAGGTGGTCTCTGCCTTAGCTGCCTCCTCATGATACCAGACGTCGCGGCCCTCTGTCATGGCAATGTCCGCGCCCGTTGCCTTGATGGTGATGACCTTCTTCAGGCTGGGGCATTGAAGTGCGGCCACATCGACATTGGCCTTTAGGGGCACTGCCTTGCCACCACGACGGCCTTCATCGGCGGTGATGACAACGTTGGAGTCACAATCCTGAATGCGACCAATGAGCGCATCGGGCGAAAATCCACCAAAAACGACCGAGTGAATCGCTCCAATTCGCGCGCAAGCGAGGAGCGCCATTGCTGCTTCGGGGATCATCGGCAGGTAAACCGTCACGCGGTCGCCCTTTTGCACGCCCTGCGCCTTCAGGACATTGGCCATGCGGCAGACCTGCTCATGCAGTTCGCGATAGGTGATATGGCGCGGCTCTTCTGAGGGGACGTCCGGCTCCCAAATGATCGCGACCTGATCACCACGTTCTTTCAAATGGCGGTCAATGCAGTTGGCACTGACGTTCAGCTTGCCATCCGCGAACCAGTTGATGTGGAAGGTTGTCGCATCAAAAGACCAATCGCCTGCGATTTCAGGGCGCTTGATCCAATCCAGCCGCTTGGCCTGCTCCAACCAAAACGTCCCCGGATCAGCAAGCGAGCGGCCATAGATTTCGGTGTACTTCGCCGCATTGACGCGCGCCTTTTTCGCCCATTCGGCAGGAACAGGAAACAGGTCTTGATCCGACATCGCACACTCCCCTTGGTTAATCGGCTAATGGGAAAAACCCGCCATGGTGGCAAGCCCCTCCATGGTGATTGTGATGGTTTCGATTTGCCACTAGTCTGGCCTCAGTCAAAATGAGGAGCGGGCAAATGGCAGGACACGTCTTTGTATCGGGTGGAAGCGGCTATATTGCAGGCTTCCTGATCCGTCAGTTGATCGCCGAAGGATGGCTGGTCAACACCACGATCCGGAATTTGGCGCGCGAGGCAGATGTCCGCGGTTGGCTCAATGTTGACAACAGCAAACTCAAATTCTTCGCCGCTGATCTGTTAAGCGATGATGGCTGGGCAGAAGCTATGGCTGGATGCTCCCATGCCGCACATGTGGCCTCGCCATTGCCTGCCAATGCACCCAAGCATGCGGATGAACTTATCACTCCGGCGCGGGAAGGGGCTTTGCGCGCGCTCCGTTTCGCAAAAGAGGCGGGGATCAAACGGTTCGTCATGACGTCATCCGTGGCTGCCGTGGCGTATGGCCATGGCGGTGCCAAGCATCACTTTACCGAGGCCGATTGGACCAATCCGGATAGCCCGGATGCATACCCCTATGTGCAGTCGAAAGTCATTGCCGAGCGGGCCGCGCGGGATTGGGTTGCCGCCAGTGGGTCCGACATGGAATTTGTCACCGTCAATCCGTCCTTGGTCTTGGGCCCATTGCTGGCCGCTGATTTCTCGACGTCTCTCGAGGCGATCAAGAAACTGGTCGAAGGATCAATGCCGGGTCTCCCGCGCATTGGTTTTTCGGTCGTGGATGTCCGCGACGTGGCTGATCTTCACGTGCGATGCCTCACCGCGCCAAATATGGCGGGAGAACGCTTCATTGCCGCTGGGCCGTTCCTTTGGCTTAGCGATGTTGCCGCCATCCTGAAATCAGGGCTCGGACAGCAGGCCCGTAAGGTGCCGACACGGGTGCTGCCAAACTTCCTCGTCAAGCTGTTCGCTCTGCTTGATCCCGTTGTGAAACAGGTCGTTGGGGAACTCGACAATGTCCGCGACGCGTCGTCCCAACATGCAATGGACGTGCTTGGTTGGAAGACGCGCGATCCCTCGGAAAGCATTCTTGATACCGCGCGGGACATGATCCGGTTGGGCGTCGTGAAAGTCTAAGCGAGGCGGTAAGGCACCACGTCCCGCCGGTCTGGATCGACAATGATATCGCGGTCGGATGGTGGGAAGGCGCGCTGATCACAATCCACGCGCGGGCAGAGGCGGCAGGAAACGCCGATCTTTGTCGCAGCGCGCGGGGAGGTGAGGTCCAGCCCGTCGGCGTAGACGAATTCCCGCGCGTGATCTGCCTCGCAGCCCAAAGCGACAGCGTAACGACGGGGCGCGCGATCATAGCTGCCTGAGGGCTTTACCAGCCCCTTCGCCATGGAGACGTAGCGAACGCCATCGGGCGTTTCGGCCAACTGCACAAGGATGCGGTCAGGGATCGCGACGGCCTCATGCACGATCCAAAGCGGGCAAGCGCCGCCGAAGCGGGCGAACTGAAGGCGTGTGGCGGAGTGTCGCTTGGTGATGTTCCCCGCCATGTCCACGCGGCAGAAGAAGAAGGGAATACCGCGTGCGGAGGGCCGCTGGAGCGTCGAAAGCCTGTGGCAGGCCTGTTCAAAGCTGACGCCGAACTGCTGGCGCAGGCGGTCTATATCATGGCGCACCGTTCGGGCGTCCTCCCGAAACCGCGTATAAGGCATCAGCAACGCCCCTGCCGCATAATTGGCGAGGCCGACGGATAAGAGTTGGCGTGCCGCGGCCGTGCGGAGACCCGCTTGTTCGACCACCAGACTAATCTCATCGTGCAGAGCCAGAGCCGACAATTGATGCGCCAGTTGAAATCTTTGGCTTTCAACCGGCTGCCCCTGATCGATGATGAGATGGCCCATTTGCGCATCATAGTCGCGCAAGCCTGTGCTCCCCGCGTAGACCAGAGAGACTGACAGCGCGTTGCGAAGATAAAGCTCAAGCCCTTCAAGCGCGGGCGTCGCCTGTGTGCCGCGCAACTTGTCGCCTAAGAGTTCTGCAGCCCGGTCGAGCACATCGACATAGTTACCCGCATTGTGGAACCAGTCGCGCACTTCTTCCCATGGAAGGCGGCTGCCATCTGCCTGATCAGCCCCCAATGCCTCATCCACAATCTGGAGCCGCTGCCCGGCGTTCCTATACGCCGCGTGCAGCGTGACAAACTGATCGGCGAGTGCAGGCTGCTGTTCGGCAATGCGCGCGACCTGTTCAGGCGTCAGCGGGTTGGGAAAGAGCGGGTCGGCCGCCGCCTCGCGCAACGCCGCAAAACGCCGCGTTGTCGCGTCCTCTTCGAACTCCTGCCAGTCGAGCGGAAAGTCCCGGGCGAGAATTTCGAGCAATGCTGGGGTGAGGGGGCGGTCATCGCTTTCAAGCTGCGAGAGGTAGGAGACCGAGATGCCGAGCCGGAGCGCCATGTCCGCCTGCTTCAGGCTGCGTCCAGAGCGGAGGTCGCGCAGGCGTTGGCCAGCGAAGATACGGCGTTTTGACATTCTCAAACCTCCTCCTCTCTCCTCGTGGGAGAGGACACGTAGCCTTGCTGCCGAGCAGCTAGGCGAAGTTGGAGAGGGGGCTCCCCCTCACAAGACTTGCTAGGCATCGAGCTGCCAAGCCAAGTCTTTCTCTCCCTCAAGGGGAGAGATGCTGCGCTTTCTTACTTTGCAAACTTCTACTTCGCAACTTCGCAAATTCACATTGGACTTTGCGCTCTTCCCCTTCCAAACAACGCGCCTCAAATTCCAATAAAGGGATCGCCATGTCGTCGAACATCGCAGAACTCGAAAAGCGCCGTGAAGCCGCCCGCAAGGGTGGCGGACAGAAGCGCATCGATGCGCAACATTCCAAGGGCCGCCTGACCGCGCGGGAACGGCTCGACGTTTTGCTCGACGAGGGCTCGTTTGAAGAGCTCGACATGTATGTAGAGCACAATTGCACCGACTTCGGCATGGAGGCGACCAAGATCCCTGGGGATGGCGTGGTCACAGGCTCCGGCACGATCAACGGGCGTTTGGTATTCGTGTTCTCGCAAGACTTCACCGTGTTCGGCGGATCGCTTTCCGAACGGCACGCGCAGAAAATCTGCAAGGTCATGGACAATGCGATGAAGGTCGGCGCACCTGTCATCGGCATCAATGACAGCGGCGGCGCGCGTATTCAGGAAGGCGTGGCCTCCCTTGGCGGCTATGCCGAAGTGTTCCAACGCAACACGCTGGCCTCAGGCGTTGTCCCGCAACTGAGCCTCATCATGGGGCCTTGCGCGGGCGGGGCGGTTTATTCGCCTGCCATGACGGACTTCATCTTCATGGTGAAGGACAGCAGCTACATGTTCGTTACCGGGCCGGACGTCGTGAAGACCGTCACCAACGAAGTCGTGACGCAGGAAGAACTGGGCGGGGCGGTTACGCACACCAGCAAATCCGGTGTCGCCGACAACGCCTTTGAAAATGATATTGAGGCACTGCTCGCGGCGCGGGACTTCTTCGATTATCTGCCGGAAAACAACCGGATGGGCGTTCCCGAACGGCCGACATCTGACCCCTATGATCGGCTGGAGCCAAGCCTCGACACCGTCATCCCCGCAAGCGCGACGATGCCGTATGACATGCATGAGGTAATCCGGAAGACCGTCGACGAAGGCGACTTCTTTGAAGTCCAGCCGACCCATGCAGGCAACATCATCGTCGGCTTTGGCCGTATTGAAGGCCGCACGGTTGGCGTGGTGGCCAACCAGCCGACAGTGCTCGCGGGTTGCCTCGACATCAATGCGTCGAAGAAAGCAGGCCGCTTCGTCCGCTTCTGTGATGCGTTTGAAATCCCGATTATCACCTTTGTCGACGTGCCGGGCTTCCTCCCCGGTGTCAGCCAGGAGCATAACGGCATCATCAAACACGGCGCAAAGCTGCTGTTCGCTTATGCCGAAGCAACCGTGCCGAAGATCACCGTGATCACGCGCAAGGCCTACGGCGGCGCCTATGACGTGATGGCCTCAAAGCATCTGCGCGGGGACTTGAACTACGCTTGGCCAACGGCTGAAATCGCGGTGATGGGTGCCAAGGGCGCAGTGGAAATCATCTTCCGCTCCGACATTGGCGACCCCGAAAAAATCGCCGAGCGCACCAAGGAATATGAAGACCGCTTCGCCAACCCGTTTGTGGCGGCCAGCAAGGGCTTCATTGATGAGGTGATCTACCCGCACTCCACGCGGAAGCGCATCGCGCTGGGGCTTCGCAAGCTGCGGAACAAGCAGTTGGAGAACCCTTGGAAGAAGCATGACAATATTCCGCTTTAACCGTCACTGGTATCTATCGACACGCTAGACCCCAGCCTTCGCTGTGGTGACGTGTAGGAGGCAAAATGAAACTAGGCCGTCTCAACCACATCGGCGTCGCAACGCCCTCCATTGCGGACATGTCCGTCATTGCGAGCGGAGCGAAGCAATCCAGTGCACTGGTTGACCTTGGTTCTGGATTGCCGCGCTTCGCTCGCAATGGCTGGGAAGGGTGAAGAATGAAGCAACCCGCCGTTTACATCATTGCGAACAAGCGGAACGGCACGCTGTATACGGGGGTCACTTCAAATCTGGTTCAGCGTGTTTGGCAGCATCGCGAAGGAACGGATGACGGGTTTACGAAACGCTACGGGTGCAAAATTCTCGTGTGGTTTGAAATGGCGGAAACGATGGAATGGGCCATCGCTCGGGAAAAACAGATTAAGGCCGGATCGCGAGCAAAGAAACTCGCATTGATTGAGACGCTGAATCCGGAGTGGAAAGATTTGTGGGATGAGATTGCTGGTGGAAAAGGTGTTGCTGGATTGCCGCGTCGCTGCGCTCCTCGCAATGACGAACATAGAGGTTAAAAAATGAAGCTCGGAAGACTGAACCATATCGGCGTCGCAACGCCTTCCATCGCGGACAGCATCGTCTTTTACCGCGATGTGATGGGTGCTGCGAAGATCCACGATCCATTCGACCTGCCGTCGCAGGGCGTTAAGGTGTGCTTTGTCGATACGCCCTCTGATTCTGGGGGGCGCGCGGATGGCGCGCTCAACGGCACGCAGATCGAACTGATCGAGCCGCTGCCGGGCAACACCTCCATCGCGTCGTTCTTGGAGAAGAACCCTCAAGGGGGCCAGCACCACATGTGCTACGAAGTGCCCGACATTCACGCGGCCAAGGCCGAATTCGAAGCGCTGGGCAAGCGCGTGCTGGGGGAACCCCGCATCGGCGCGCATGGCACGTTGATTTTCTTCGTCCATCCCAAGGATATGGGCGGGGTTTTGACCGAGATTATGGAGACGCCGAAGGAGGCACATTGAGCCCCTTCACCGTCACCCCAGCGAAGGCTGGGGTCTCCACGGGCAAAGATGCCAGCCTGCGTTGGCATGACGGAACAATGAGACTTGGAGAGGACAGGAGAACAACATGACCTACGAAACGATCACGGTGGACGTCACCGACAAGATTGCCACCATCACGCTCAACCGCCCGGAGCGGATGAATGCGTGCAGCCTCGACATGGCGGCGGAGATCAACGACGCGCTGTCGTCGCTCACCGATGCGCGCTGCCTGATCATCACGGGCGCGGGTCGTGGCTTTTGTTCTGGCGCAGACCTTCAGGCGCGCGGCGGCCGGTCAATTTCGGGCGGAGAGGGCAGCTACATCGCACTGACCCGTCATTATAACCCGTTGATGATCAACCTTGCCCGGCTGAACATGCCGATCATCACCGCCGTCAATGGCGCGGCAGCGGGCGTCGGTTGCTCGATCGGCCTTGCGGGCGACTTTGTGATCGCGGGCAAGAGCGGCTATTTCCTGCAGGCCTTCGTCAACATCGGCCTCGTGCCCGATGGCGGCGCCAGCTGGATGCTGCCGCGCATGGTCGGCAAGGCGCGCGCGACCGAGATGATGATGCTTGGCGAAAAGATCAGCCCGGAAAAGGCGCTTGATTGGGGCATGATCTACA
>JBBATT010000108.1:0-7662 GCA_040398605.1 Chakrabartia sp. | reverse complement strand
CTTTGGCGCGGTACAATGGCCCTGGTTGTTGAAGAGCCTTTATGGCGGACGCAAGGCCGACAAGACCGCGCTGCTCGACCGGCTTGGCCTGCCGGAAGATGCCTTGCCGCATCTGGGCAGTTGGAAAGCCGATACCGGCCTTTTGCACCGCATTGTCGATACTGTGCTGGCCCATAAGCCGGGGACAGTTGTGGAACTGGGTGCCGGCGCCTCCACGCTCGTGGTGGCCAAGGCCATGCAATTGGCAGGCGGCGGGCATCTCGTCAGCTTTGATCAGCATGGCGATTTCGTGGGCGCCGTCCGCAATTGGCTCGCCGAACATGATCTGAACGCCGACGTGCGCCACGCGCCGATCATCGCGCATAATGGCCGCTGGTCCGGGCTTTGGTATGATCTTGTCGGCGTGCCCGATCAGATTGACCTGCTGTTGATTGATGGCCCGCCCTGGGCGCTTGGCCCCACCATCCGCGAAGGCGCGGACTGCCTGTTTTCACGCGTGCCCGTCGGCGGCATCGTGATGCTCGACGACGCAGCGCGCCCCGGGGAGCGGCTGGTCGCCAAACATTGGAAGCGGGATTGGCCGCAATTTGATTGGACGCTGATGCCCGGCATTAAGGGGACGCTGGTGGGCGTTCGGCGCGCTTAGACCTTCAGTTCCGCATTCAGCCGTTTGGAGGCCCGCCACAGCAGAACGGCAGGCAGCAGCCCCATCCATGCGGCCCCATAGAGCACCCAGCGCACGCTATCTTCCCCCGCAATCGGTTTGAACGCGTCGGACAACATACCGAAAAAGAGCGGACCTAGACCAAGGCCGATCAGGTTCTGCCCGAACACCACGAGCGACGTCGCCACCGCCCGCTGGCCGGGGGCCACTAATTGCTGCGCCAGCGCATAGCAGGGGCCGTAATAAAGATAGTTGAGCATGCTGGGGATCATCAGCAGCGCAATCGCCCAGCGCCAGTCCGTGACATAATAGGCCACAAACAGGATCGGCGCGGCGACCGCCATGCCAATAGCAGGCGCCGTCAGGATATGGCGCTTGTCGGTCGCCCCAAAACGGTCTGCGAGATACCCGCCGAGCCATGTGCCCAGCATGGACGAAAGCCCGCCTGTAATGCCAAGCCAAAGCCCGGTTTCTGCCGCCGTCAAACCAAAGTTGCGCTGGAACAGGATCGTGACCCATACGCCTTTGCCGTAAGACAGGAAGGCCGTGAAGGACGCGCCCAGCAGCACGAGCACAAAAGCGCGCGACGACATGATTTGCACGAGCGCTTCAAAAAAGGGTTGTTGCGGTGTCGCCCCTTGCGCGGCGGCAGACGCATGACGACCGGGGTCTTTCAAAATGAACGGCAGAACAAGCGCAAACAAAATGCCCGGAATGCTGACCGCCAGAAAGGTGTTCCGCCAGCCGATAATATCGCTGAGCGCGCCGCCAACCGCCATGCCGATCAGGCTGCCAATCGGAATGCCGAGGCCGTAAAAGGCGATGGCAGACGCGCGCTTTTCCTTGGGCACGGCATCGGTGATGAGCGCATGGGCGGCAGGCGTGCACCCTGCCTCCCCCACGCCCACGCCAATGCGGGCGAGGAGCAGCTGGACGAAGTTTTGCGCCAATCCGCAGGCCGCCGTCATCAGCGACCAGAACCCCAATGAGATGGTGATGAGGCGTGCGCGGTTGGTGTGCGGACGGTCCGCATAGCGGGCAATGGGGATGCCCAGAAACGTGTAAAAGACTGCAAAGGCAAGGCCGGTCATCAGCCCAATCTGCGTATCCGACAGCTGCAGATCACGGCTGATGTCATGCGCGAGGATGTTGACGATCTGCCGGTCAAGAAAATTGAAGATGTAGACGACGAGCAGCGTCCACATCAGCAGCCGGGTGGACGGCACAGTGCCGGTCTTTGCGATTGTGCCTGTCATACTCTCCTGTCAGCCAAATTTTGGCCTTTCCAGAGCTTTGTGCTTGAAAGAGTCCCATCCGGCAAGAGCGCTGTCACACCCGTCGCCCCGTGCTTGACACGGGGCTGGGCTAACCGCGGCCGGGCCGGCTGCGCGCAAACGACAAGGTTGAAGAAAAGCCAGGCCCCGTGTCAGGCACGGGGCGACGCTGACCCTATTGTGAATCTGGTCACCCGCACTGCGCGCGGTGGAGCAGTTTCTGGTCGGCGAGCACGAGCGCCATCATCGCCTCCACCACAGGCGCACCGCGAATGCCGACGCAAGGGTCATGGCGGCCCTTGGTGATGATGTCGGCGGCTTCGCCTTCACGGTTGATGGTGTCGACCGGAATGAGGATGGACGATGTCGGCTTAAACGCGACGCGCACAATGACCGGCTGGCCTGTTGAAATGCCGCCCGCAATGCCGCCTGCATTGTTCGCCATGAACTGCGGCGCATTGGTGCCGGGGCGCATCGGATCTGCATTTTCCTCGCCGCGCAGACGGGCCGAGGCAAAGCCTGCACCAATCTCAACAGCTTTGACCGCATTGATACTCATCATGGCTGCGGCGAGTTCACTGTCGAGCTTGGCATAAAGCGGCGCCCCCCATCCGGCAGGGACCCCCGTTGCCACACACTCAACGACAGCGCCCAAGGAAGAGCCCGCCTTGCGCGCCTCATCGACCAGCTTTTCCCAACGGCCCGCCGCCGCTTCATCCGGGCAGAAGAAGGGGTTCTTGCTGATCTGGCTCGCTTCAAAATTATCGCGGTCAATCGCGTCGCCGCCGATTTCGACGACATAGGCCATCATCTCAACTTCGGGGATCACGGCGCGTGCAACGCCGCCCGCTGCGACCCGTGCGGCCGTCTCCCGCGCGGAAGATCGCCCGCCGCCGCGAAAATCGCGGAAGCCATATTTGGCGTCATAGCTGTAATCGGCATGCCCCGGACGATAGGCCTTGGCGACGTCTGAATAGTCCTTGGAGCGCTGATCGACATTCTCGATCATCAGGCTGACAGGTGTGCCCGTGGTCCGGCCTTCAAACACGCCGGACAATATGCGGACCTGATCGGGTTCCTGCCGCTGCGTGGTGAAGCGCGACGTGCCCGGGCGGCGCTTGTCGAGGAAGGGCTGAATATCCGCTTCTGACAGTGCGAGCCCCGGCGGGCAGCCATCCACCACAGCCCCCAAAGCGGGGCCATGGCTTTCCCCCCAAGTGGTGAAGCGAAAGACGCGGCCGAAGGTGTTGAAACTCATGGACGAGCGATGCCGCGATTTGCCGCTTATTGCAAGGCAGAGCCGAGGAACCCGTCTCTTCACGTCACCCCAGCGCAGGCTGGGGTGACGAGCAGGATTAAGCCAGCGCGATGTCCGGCGCGTCTTCCGCCTTCATGCCGATGGAGTGATAGCCGCAATCGACATGATGGGTTTCGCCGGTGACGCCCGAAGAGAGATCCGACAACAGGTACAGACCTGCCCCGCCGACATCTTCGATGGTCGTGTTGCGCTTCAAAGGTGAATTCAATTCATTCCACTTCAAGATATAGCGGAAATCGCCAATGCCCGAGGCGGCGAGGGTCTTGATCGGCCCGGCCGAGATGGCGTTCACGCGGATATTGTCGCGGCCCAAATCGACCGCAAGATACTTCACAGACGTCTCCAGCGCGGACTTCGCCACACCCATGACGTTGTAATGCGGGATGACCTTTTCCGCGCCATAATAGCTCAGCGTCAGCATCGAGCCGCCATTGGGCATCATCGCCGCCGCACGCTGGGCAACCGCTGTGAA
This sequence comes from Chakrabartia sp., assembly GCA_040398605.1. Lineage (GTDB taxonomy): Bacteria > Pseudomonadota > Alphaproteobacteria > Sphingomonadales > Sphingomonadaceae > Aquisediminimonas. Next base: position 3,934 of record JBBATT010000108.1, on the reverse strand, counting down.
GCTGTAGACAGAGATGTTCATCGTCATCAGGAAGTTGTCGAGCGTGGTGTCGCAATAGCGGCCGCGCAGCTCATTCTTGTCCGAAAAGCCGATGGCGTGCACGACGAAATCAATGGTCGGCCAGCGCGCGGCCAGCGTCGCAAAGGCTGTGTCGAGATCGGCTGGATCGGCCACGTCGCAATCGATTAGGAAATCGCTCCCCACCTCTTGTGCCAAGGGGCGGACGCGCTTTTCCAGCGCCTCTCCCTGATAAGAAAAGGCCAGTTCCGCGCCCTCTTCGCGCAGCTTTTGCGCAATCCCCCAAGCGAGGCTCCGGTCATTGGCAAGCCCCATGATCAACCCGCGCTTGCCTGCCATATATCCAGCCATCAGCTGTTCCCTTCTTCTTATAACGCATTCAACTGCGGTTCTTTGATCGCCGGATTGGCCAAAGCCGCATTCAGATGCGCGCCAATAACAAGACCGAATCCGACTATCCAGAAAAACAGCAACGCAACAATCACCCCGGCCAAGCTGCCATAGGTGAGCGCATAGCCGCCAAAGAGCGATAAAGCCGGCGGAAGCAAGGCCAAGGCGCCGTTCCACCACAGGGTCGTGACCAGCGCGCCCGGCCATTTCGGAAAGGCGCGTCCCCGATATTCGGGCGGGGCCAGCGTCCAAAAAATCACGAACAAGCCCATGAACACGGCCGCCGATGTGGAAACCCAACCGAGTTCCACCGACATCAGGCGTTGGGTCGCCGGAATGAAGCGGAACACCACCTCTTCCACCGCCGTCACCGCCAATTGGGCGGCGAGCGCAAACAGGATGAGCAGAACCGACAGAAACGTGATCGCAATTCCGGCAATACGATAATGCCAGAAGGGGCGACCATAGCCGGTGCCATAAGCACGGCGCAGAATATCGCGGATCGTTTCGATAAAGCTGCTCACCGTCCAAAGGCCCACAATCGCGCCGAACCACAAAAGCGGGCCGGTGCGCGCCTGCAGCATCTCCTGCGCGGCGCTCTGGATCAGTTGCGCAACCCCCGGCGGCAAGGCGCCCAGCATGGACTGAATGGCTTTCAGATTTTCGTCGGGCCGCCCGATCAGCTGCGTGATCGCCGCCATGACGATGAAGAACGGGAAGACCGTCAGCAAGGTGAGATAGGCAAAATTGCCCGCATGGATGAAGCCGTCGCTATACACGCCAATGGCCACGCGGCGGAGCACCTCAAACGGCTTTGACCCCGGCCCAATCAGCCCACGCAACCCTGCCATATGCGGATGTGCACCCGGATGCCTGCGGCGGGCTTCAGGTGTTTCCGGAGAAGGTGGACGCATGCGGCGCTAGACGCCCAGTTTCGCGCGCGGGTTCCTGTCGTCGGTCCAACTTTCAACAAAATCTTGGAGTGCGGCATCATCGGCGGGCAGATCGACAACCAACGTGACGAGCTGATCGCCCCGCTTGCCGGCCTTTCCGGTAAAGCCCCTCTCCCGCAGCCGCAGCGTCTTGCCAGATGTCGCGCCCTTGGGGACGTTGAGCATGACCGCGCCGTCCACCGTCGGCACCTTGACCGGACCGCCCTTGACCGCTTCGGACAAAGTGATCGGCAAGTCGAGCCGGATATTGTCGCCCTCGCGGGTGAAATGCGGGTGGCTGCCCACTTCAATCGTCACAATCGCATCGCCGGCACCGCCCGGCCCCGGCTGCCCCTTGCCGCCCAGCTTCATCTGTGTGCCGGTTTCGACACCGGCGGGTAATTTCAGATCAATCGTCTTGCCATCGGACAGCGTGATGCGCTGCGGCTTGAGCGTTGCCGCCTCATCAAAGGCCACGGCCAGCCGATAAGCGACATTCGCGCCTTTCTGCGGCGGCGCCTGTCGTCCAAACCCACCACCGGGTCCGCCGCGACCGCGTCCGCCGAACAGGCCATCAAAGATGTCGCCAAAATCCATGCCTTCGGCACCGAACCCGCCCGGACCTTGCCGGAACCCGCCGCCACCTTGACCAAAGGGATTACCGCCCCCGCTAAAGGGGCTGCGCGGCTGGCCATTCTCATCAATCTCGCCGCGATCAAACTGACCGCGCTTGTCCTTGTCTGACAATAGGTCATAGGCGCCCGTGACCTGAGCGAAGCGCTCAGTGGCTTTAGGGTCGTGGTTGGTATCAGGGTGGAGCTCTTTGGCCAGCTTGCGATAGGCCTTCTTAATCTCAGCCTCGCTCGCGCCCTTCGCCACCCCCAGAGTCGAATAGGGATCTGCCATGCCCCTTAGCTAGGGCGTGGGAGGCGCTTCGGCAATGGTGGGGTATGCATCACTTACGCTAAATCCTCCCCATCGGGGGAGGTGGCAGCCGCTTGCGGCTGACGGAGGGGGCGTGCACCGCAATGTCGAAGCGTGGCGAACTGTCCGGCTCCCCCTCCACCGCTTCGCGGTCCCCCTCCCCCGATGGGGGAGGATGTAGAAGCCTACCCCCCGTCTTTGATCTTCTGATGATGCCGGATAACTTCATCGATGATGAAGCGCAGGAACTTTTCCGAAAATTCGGGGTCCAGATTGGCATCGGTCGCCAAACGGCGGAGGCGTTCAATCTGTCGTTTTTCGCGGCCACCATCGGCGGCAGGAAGGCCCGTTTTCGCCTTATGCTCGCCCACAGCCTTGGTGATTTTGAAGCGTTCAGCCAGCATATAGATAACGGAGGCATCGATATTATCGATGCTCTCACGATAGCGTTGCAGGGTTTCGTCAGTCATTTCATTTCCAGTTTCGCCAAAACGGTTCACTTGCAACTCTGTTCTGCTTGCCTTTGCAAGAAAGCGCCGCCAATGCGCCCCTTATGACGGCTACCGTTCACAGGCTTCCGGGTAAAGAGGTTCCATCGCTGGACCCAATGATGGCGCTTGTGGCGTCCGGTATGAATCAGGTCAATGCCGTGATTCTGGACCGGATGCAGTCGCAAATTCACCTGATCCCCGAACTGGCCGGTCATCTGATCGCCAGCGGTGGAAAGCGGATGCGCCCAATGCTGACTCTCGCGACCTCGGCGCTGCTCGATTATCCGGGCTCCCGCCAGTATAAACTCGCAGCATCCGTAGAGTTCATCCACACCGCCACGCTGCTGCACGACGATGTTGTCGACCATTCCGACCTGCGGCGTGGACGCAAGACCGCCAATGTCATCTGGGGCAATTCGGCAAGCGTGCTCGTCGGGGATTTCCTGTTCAGCCGCGCCTTTGAGCTGATGGTCGAAGATGGCAGCCTCAAGGTTCTCAAGATTCTGTCCGGTGCCAGTGCCGTGATTTCCGAAGGCGAAGTCAATCAGCTGACCGCCCAGCGGCAAATTGCGACCACCGAAGACCGCTATCTCGATATTATCGGTGCCAAGACGGCAGCATTATTTGCCGCCGCCTGCCGCATCTCTGCTGTTATTGCCGAGCGCGATGAAGCGACCGAGATGGCGCTCGATTCGTATGGTCGCAATCTCGGCATCGCGTTCCAGCTGGTCGATGACGCGATCGACTATGCGTCGGATGATGCGACAATGGGCAAATCACGCGGCGATGATTTCCGCGACGGAAAAATGACGCTGCCTGTCATCCTCGCCATGGCGCGCGGCAGCGAGACCGACCGCGCCTTTTGGAAAGAGGCGATGGAAGGCCGACGCGTTTCAGACGACGATCTGGCCTATGCCAAGACGCTGCTCGATGGGTGTCATGCACTGCCCGACACCTTTGAAAAAGCCCGCCTCTATGGCCGCCGCGCGATTGATGCGCTTGGCCCCTTCCCGCCATCGACCGCCAAGGCCGCCTTGGTCGAAGCCGTCGAATTCGCGATCGCACGGGCGTATTAAATCCTCTCCTTTTGGGAGAGGGGGACCACAATAACTCGAACTTCTATCGTCATCCTGAACTTGTTTCAGGATCCATGCCGTGACGTCGGTGCCAAGGGTCGAG
>JBBATT010000107.1:0-7674 GCA_040398605.1 Chakrabartia sp. | reverse complement strand
GCAGAGGCGACCGCCGTCAATGGCTTTGGCCTGATGCAAATCATCCGCCCGCGCCCGCGTCGGTCGTTGATTGAACTTGTCCGGGATGATCCCACGCGCCGTGCGGCCTGTGCGCTGATGCGTCGGGCGGAGCGGTCGGGCCTGATCGGCGCTGTCACCATCACCGCCGCGCCGGCTGTCCTAAAGGCGCTGGAGGCCGCGCAGGCCCCTGATCAGTTGGCCCCACGGCTTGGCGGCACCGTGACGCTGGTCGCGGACCCCAAAATTGCGCTATGGGGCGGTCATGTCTCCCAAACACGATAACAAGCCCGCCCTGTGCCCCATGTGCCGCAAACCTGCGGCGGTTGACCACCTCCCCTTCTGCTCGCGCGGATGTAAGGACCGTGATCTGCTCAATTGGCTGGGCGAAGGCTATCGCGTGCCCGCGCGCATTGACGATGACGAAGCAGATTCGGGGCTGGACAGCGACACCTAAGCCTGCTTATAGGCGCGCTTCATCGACGCAGGGCTGCCTTGCCGATGCCCGGGTAGCTCAGTTGGTAGAGCAGCGGATTGAAAATCCGCGTGTCGGCGGTTCGAATCCGTCCCCGGGCACCATTTCACCATTCCTGCAAAATTCAGGATCGCACGATCCGGCCATCGAGCAATTCGATCCGCCGCTTGCAGCGCGTGGCGATGTGTTCGTCATGGGTGGAGATGAGGAAGCTGCTGCCCATGGTCTCGTTGATCTCGCGCAATAGGTTCATCACGTGATCGGCCGACTCCCGATCGAGGTTGCCGGTCGGTTCATCGGCCAGGACCAGTACGGGATTGTTGATGAGCGCACGTGCGACCGCGACGCGCTGGCGCTGGCCGCCGGACATGGCGGCCGGACGAAAATCCCGGCGATCTGAAAGGCCAACCGCATCGAGCAACTCGCTCGCATTTTGGCGCATTGATGCGGTTTCCCGGCCTGCGGCACAGGCCGCCGGCATCATCACATTTTCCAGTGCGGAAAGATCAGGCAGCAAATGATGAAATTGGAAGACGAAGCCTAAATTCTTGCTGCGAAACTCGGTGCGCTGCGCTTCGCTTGCGTGCATCAGGTCCACGCCAAGCATCTCATAAGCACCCCCGCTGGCGCGCATCAAAGTGCCGAGGATGGTCAACAGCGTGCTCTTGCCGGAGCCTGAGGGGCCGAGCAGCGCCGCCATCTCGCCTGCCACCATCGCAAGGGTGATGTCCTTGAGCACATGGGTCTTTGTGTTACCTTCGCCAAAGTCTTTCGTCAGGCCGGTCACAGACAGGATGGGCGCCTTGGTCATGCCCCGATCGCCTCAACAGGATCAATCCTTGCGGCGCGACGGGCCGGGAGGATTGAGGCCAGCATGGCGGCAAGCGTGGTCAGCGCAATCGCCAGAAGGAAATCACCCTGTTGCCGGTCAATCGGCAGCCCCCCGCTTTTCACCGCGCTCACCGGCGGCAGCGGTAGCAGCGCGAGCCAAGCGGCCAGTGCCCCGATGATTGCCCCAATAAGGCCAATCAACGTGCCTTCCAGAACATAGATGGAGATGACGAGGCCGCGGCTGGCCCCCATGGCCCGCATGATCCCGATCTCGGCCTGTCGCCGGACAATGGACAGCAGCATGGCGCTCGCGATCCCGACGATGATGGTGACCAGCGAGAAGGCCTTGATGATGGTGCCGGTGCTGGCCTGCGCATCCAGACCCTCGAAAAGCTGCTGATTGTCCTCGGTCCAGGCTGTGGCCTTAAGGCCGGTCGAGCGGCGGAGGCGTTCGGCGATGTCCGCCGCGTCGGTTGCAGGCCGCACCTTGATTTCGATCCGCGAAACGCCTGTCGACAGGTCGAACAGGGCTCTGGCCGTGGTGAAGTTCATATAGATGGACTGGCGATCCGCGCTGGCGATGCCCAAGGTGAAGACGCCGCCAATCCGGAAGCTGCGGGAGCGGCCGCGATCAGAGGTCAACTGCACGACCTGCCCCACCCGAAGCCCCAGATCGCGCGCCAGAACACTGCCGATCAGAATGCCGTCCGCAGGCAGGCTGCCCGAGCCCGCAACAATCGCGGCGTCAATGTTGGCGATGTCCGACAATTTGCCCGCCATGGTGCCGATAACGCCGACCGGTGACACCGCTTGCCCGCGCACGACAAAGGCGGAGCCCCTGATCTGTGGGGAGACGGCGATCACCCCGGCGGTCTTTTCAATGATCGGGATCATCGGCTGCCAGATCGCAATCTGATCGCGCCGGCTGAGGTCTTTTTGCAGCACCACTTGCGCCCCCGGATGAGGGATCAAAACCGCAGGGTCGCGGTCTGGCCTTTCCAGCACGATGTGCGGAATGCTGCCGACGGTGCGCAGTGTGAGCAGGGTTGCGAGCCCGCCGATCAGCGCGCTCATGAAGATGAAAACACTGACACCAAGCGCGACCCCGGCCATCAGCAACGCGGTCTGCCCGGGGTGGGAGAACAAATGCCGGAAGGCCAGTTTGACGGCATAAGGCGTCATCTTACGGGCGCACCCGCACCCTATCGCCCGGCGCAGCGGAGCCCGGCTCTGCCAAGATCCGCACGCCCGGCTGAAGGCCTTGGGTGACAATGACCGAATCGGCCGGCCAGTCGATGATGGTGACGCTCCGTTCGATGACGACATTGTCGGCGCCGACAATTCGTACCTTGGCGGTGTTACCGGAGGAGATCAGCGCGCTTCTCGGCACGCTGATGGCGTCTTGCCGGCGTTCGATAAGCAGATTGACGGTCACGGTCAGACCGGAAGGGGCATCGACGGCGCCGCCGATCACACCCAAGCGGACCGCGCGTGCGCCTGTGGCCGGATCGACGCGGGGCTCGACATGCAACACCTTGGCTTTGAGCGGACGTTGTTGCCCTGGCATGGCCACCGTTGCGTCCATGCCCGGCTGGACTTCTGCGGCATAGACCTCATCCACCTCAACACTGATTTCCGGGCTTGAGAGGTCTGCCAAGCGGTAAATGACGCTGTCCAGCCCGACGGTCTGGCCGGGGTCGACCGGTCGCTCCAAAATGATCCCGGCAAAGGGCGCGCGCAGCACACGCCGGTCGCGCAGTTCACTTGCCTGCACAACGCCGGCTTGAAGGCGGGTGAGCTCACGCTCCCCCTCCACAACGGTCAGGCGCCGCTGTTCGACCTCCCGCTTGGTGGCAAACTGCCCGAGAGCTGCGAACCGTGCCAAATCCCGCCGGGCCTGCGCCAGCGTCGCCTGCTGAGTGGCAACAGAGGCTTGGGCTTGGGCAATCGCCGCTTGTTCAGGCGCATCGTCAATCTTGGCAATCACTTGCCCTGCCGCCACCCGGTCTCCCACATCAAAGGGCAGGGCGATCAGTTCCCCGCCAAGCGACGGTCGGATGTCCACCTGCAGGCGCGGCCGGATCCGCCCGTTTACGGCAAGGATACGATCTGCCGGGGCCCTTTTGATGGTGAGCGTCGCGACAGCCGGGTCGCGGGGCGCGAACAGCCAGTAGCCGACAATGGCCAAGGCCAATGCGGCCAAAACCACAAAAAGGATATGGCGGTGATCTCTCTTCATCTGTCAGCTTGTTTAACGCGCCGCGACAAAGATGTTTCCACGTCATGCAAAATTGAGGCCCTGCTGGGGCCGGGACACCTGCTCTGCCTTGTAAAGGACGGGTTCGGCGCCCATATCTTAGGGATGCTTTGACGCCCGATAGAGCGCAAGCCTGCCCCGCGCCCAAAGGCGCGGCGCGCCGTCCCAAGACCTGAATTCGGTTGCCGCATTTTTTAAGCGGCGTGAACCGGCGCCTGCCTCTCGTTCCTGAAAGGACATTATGATGGCCAAATCCCAGAAGAAATCGAACCGCGAAGTGCGCAAGCCCAAGGCGGAAAAGCCGAAGTCCAATGCCTCCAAACCTTCCGAAAAGAGCGGCGTTGTGGCCGGTCTGGAACATATGAAACGATAGGACCCACGGATATGCGCGTTTCCGAAACCTTCTGTCAGGAACAGGAGGCCCTGCAGCGGGCCAAGGCTGCTGCAGAGCCACTGGAAAGCCGGCGCAAGATTGCGCTGACGGCGGCTGCGGCTTGGGCTGTGGAAGGGGCGCTTGCCAAAACCCGCGCGCTCAAACAGGCGCCGCTGGACAAGCTGGATGCCGACATCGCGCGGGAATTTGCAGAGGAAGATGCTGACCTCGCCGACCAGACAGACGTGTCAGACGACGCCACCCCCTAAATGCAAAAGCCCCGCCCTGTCGGGTGACAGGACGGGGCCAATGCGACGCCAAAGGCGCTGTTACATTAGAACTTCACGCTGCCTTCCACACCGATCAGGCGACGCGTGCCCGGTGTGATGAACGAACCGCCAAATTCAACCGCCGTGATGACTTCGTTGAGATAGCGCTTGTTGAGCAGGTTGTTGGCAAATACGGCCAGACCAAAGCGGTCTGACTGGAGGCCGATGCGGCCGTTGACGATGCCAAATGCGTTCCGCCGGGCAACATCATATTTGCCGTCGCCGACAAAGGCAGGGAGCCGAAGCGCGGAGCCGGGCAGCAAGCCGGAGAACAGCGTTGGGATCGACTGGTTCTGGACCGTGTGGAACCAAGTCGGGCCGGTCAGGCGATAATCGGCGCGGCCGAAAATCTTCATTGTGTCGCTGACGGGATGTTCAACTTCTGCACCAAGGTTCAGCGTATAGTCCGCCGTATAGGGGGACTTGTTACCGACCGTATAGCCGCGTGAGCTGTTCTTCTTGATCTCGCTGTCGGTGTAGTTGAACGAACCGAACAGCTTGACGCCGCGGACCGGCTTGACCGTTGTGGACAATTCCACGCCCTTCAGGTCGACACGGTCGATGTTCGACACCACGCGCAGCAGGCCAAAGCCACCGACGAAGAATTCGAAGAACTGCATGTCGTGGACTTGCGTGTAATAGCCCGCGAGGTCGAAGGTCACAGCGCCATCGAGAAGATTGCCCTTCACGCCGGCTTCAAATGCGCTCGACCATTCTTTCTTATACTGGTCGTTCACCTTCACATTTGCGCCAAAGAAATTGACGAAATTGTCACGGATGAGCTGCGCAGACCCCTGGTTGTTGAAGCCGCCCGATTTGAAACCGATGCCCCAGTTGGCATAGATGTTCAGGTCGTCATTGGGCTTGTAGGCCACGGTGACCTTAGGCTCGAACTGCTTGAAGCTTGCGCTCTTGTTCGTCAGCGCGCCGAAGGCCTGACCGGGGTTGATCGGGCCACCGGTGAAGGGGTCCGTCGCGGTTGGGACGAGCGAGGCCGATTTACGGTCTTCAATGTCATACCGCACGGCGAGGCCGGCATCGAACTTCTCATTCGGCTTCCATTCAACCGAACCGAAGGCTGCATAGACGTTGGTGTTGAACCGGTCCGCCAGCAGCAATGTTGTCGGGTTGGTGGACGTGGGCGCATTGTACAGTTGCTTGATCACGCCCTTGCCGGTGTCGGCGCCAAGGCTGACACCCACGGTCCGCTTGATGTGCAGGTAATAGGCGCCAAGCTGCCAATTGATCGTTCCGGCATCGCCCATCAGGCGCCATTCGGTGCTGAAGTCGGTCTGCTTGCGGACCTGATATTGCGTGCCATCACACGTTGTCGGGCTGTATGGACCGAAGGTGGAACCGTTGGCAGGTGCAAAGATGAACGGAACCGGGATTGCCCCGATACCGCCCGGCTGATTGACGGGATAGCCGGTCAGTGCAGCGGTGCTGGCAAAGCAGGCATTGACCGCAGCCTGACCTGCCGGGTTGGCCGCACTCAGGAAGCGCGCAAAGTCTGCAGAGGTGCCGTCGGCGACCAGATCCTGATCGACATCGGAATACAGGGCCCAGCCAACAAGCTTCAGGCTGTCCGACAATTCATGGTCCAGCTTTGCCGAGAAATCGAAGCTCGACTGGTCATTGGTTGGACGGATGTTGTTGTAGAATTTGAACGGGTGCTTGTTCACGTCTTCGTAGAAGGCGGGGTTTGCAGCTGCAAAATTGGGCAGGTGGAAGGCAGCGTTGAACGGCAGCGATGCGCCGCTGAATTCCGAATAGCGTGCCTTGAGGTCGACTTCGGTTGCTGTGCCTGCGCCAATCACAACGCGGCCATCAACGGCCCAGTTCTGCTTGTCATCCACCGTCTTTGAATTCGTGAACACGTTGCGGTAGAAACCGTCTGACTTGCTGGCATAGCCCGAGAGGACGAAGCCGACATTTTCTGCGAGCGGCCCGGCAATGTGCGCGGTCGCTTCCCATGTGTTGTACTCGCCATAAGAGGCCCGTGCGGCACCTGTCAGCGTGTCGGTTGGCTTCAGCGTCTGGATAACGATGGCACCAGCGGCGGCGTTGCGGCCATAAATAGCGCCCTGCGGGCCTTTGAGCATTTCGACCTGACGCAACGTGCCCTGCGGCTGGTTAAGCTGCGCGGTGTTGGTCTTCAAAATGCCGTCGACAACGAGTGCGACCGAGCTTTCAGCGTCGCGTGCGCCATTGATGCCGCGGATGTTGATCTGCGTGTCACCAGCTTCGGCGGTGCCCGTCACAATCGTGATGCCCGGCGTCAGCTTGACGAATTCTTCGGCCTTCACCGCACCGGTGCGCGCCAGCGTGTCGGCGGTGATGACGGCGACCGACGCCGGCACATCCTGCAGCCGTTCATTCTGACGGCGCGCTGTCACGATGATCGCGTCTTCGCCCTCAGCCTGCGGTGTGCTTGCGTCTGTTACCTGTGCCATGGCGGGGGCAGCGAACGTCATCGCACCTGCGGTCGACATGAGAAGCCATTTTGAAAACGTCATAGGTATCTCCCTGTATACAGTCGGGGGCTCAAAACCCCGACTGCTCTTTGTTGTCGCGTGCCTTTTTGGCTTGTCCCTTAAACGCGACTTGATGAGGACAGTGGATAATGTATACAAATAGCTCTGGTCAAGTTTTTTGGGAGTAGAGATGTCGCGCGCTTCCGATCGCGCCTTTGAGGCCATTCGCAGCATGATATTGTCGGGCGAATTGCCGGCGGGTGCGCAAGTGGTTGAAGAGGCTCTTGCCGAGAAGTGTGGCGTCTCGCGGACCCCCGTGCGGGATGCGCTACGGCGGCTGGAATCCGACCTTCTTGTTGTGCGCACCGACACGCAGCGCAGCTTTGTCGCCGACTGGTCTTTGAACGATGTGGCCGACGCCTTTGAACTAAGGGCGATGCTGGAAGGGCGCGCCGCCCGCCGCGCGGCAGAGCGCATGACCGACGCCGCTTTGGACCGGATTCGTGCTGCCAACCGATTGATTGCAGCCGCGGTTTCGCGCGCCACGCCCGACGTCGCCGGATTTCTGGAGGGCAATCGGGAATTTCACGCCGTCATTTTGGAAGTCGCCGGGTCCCGGCGGCTCGCCTCTGTGCTCGGCACGTTGGTGGAACAGCCGGTCGTCTGGCGCACCGCCCACCATTATGGACATGGCGAGCTGCGCCGCTCTCACGGGGAGCATGAGGAACTCATCGCCGCCTTTGCGCGGCGCGATGGCGGTTGGGCGGAAGCGATTATGACCAGCCACATTTTGCGGGCCTATCACGCCTATGCCGATGCACATCGCGGCCTTGCTGACGCGCAGCTCCAAGAGGCCGCCGAGTAATGTATACAGAAACCATTGAGATGGTCGAAGTCGCCCCGCGCGACGGCCTTCA
>JBBATT010000106.1:0-7682 GCA_040398605.1 Chakrabartia sp. | reverse complement strand
GAAGCCGTCCCCGATGAGATGTCGGATGCCACCGTGTGGGCGACGGGTCGGCCCGCTTCTTCTTCGCGGGAGAGGTCCGCGATGACGGCGACCATCAGGCTGTCTGAGACGACATCACTGTCTTCCAGCGCCGCCAGGAGCATCGCACGCGTCATGATCTGGTTGATGCGCCGGGGGATGCCGCCACTGCGTTCAAAGACCTTTTCAACAGCCTCTTCAGCGATGCGCGGACGCCCCTGCCAGCCGACATTGCGGAGACGGTGTTCGATATAAGGCTGAACTTCCTCAGCCTCCATGGGCCCAAGGTGATGCGTCGCAATGACCCGCTGCTTCATCTGTTCAAGCGGCGCTGAGGCAATGGTATCTTTGAACTCGGGCTGGCCGAGCAGAAGGAACTGCACCACCGGCTGGCTGCCGGTTGAGAAGTTGGAGACCATGCGCAGCTCTTCCAGCGCGCCGATCGTCATGTTCTGCACTTCATCAACGACAATCAAGACCCGCTTGCCCGCGCGTGCGCGTGCTTTCAGCTGTGCCTCGATCACCGTCAGCACTTTTGCCCGATCAGAGCCGCTGCAATCCTCCCCCATCGCATGGGCGACGAGCTTCAGCACATCGTCTCCGCGCACCAGCGTGGATGCCAGTTGGATGGCCTCCACCCGATTGGGATCGATCGTCTCCAGCAGATGCGACAACAGGGTCGTCTTGCCCGCGCCAATTTCGCCAGTGATGACGATGAAGCCTTCGCCCAGCGCGAGGCCATAGCCGAGATAGGCCATAGCCTTTCGGTGCGTGGCACTTTCATACCAGAAGCTCGCATCGGGCGTCAGTTGGAAGGGCCGCCCTGTCAGGCCATAATGTTCGGTATCCATGGACACTGGATTTTCACTTCCCATTAGAATGAGTATCGCAGACCGGCGAAGGCCGAAGCGACCAGATCACTTCCGACACCATCCACGCTGGTCGAATAGATACCGAGCGTGGCGTTCGCATCGAGCTTGCGGGTGAAGCGGTGGGTTAGCGCGCCAGTGCCGCCCACCGAAGTGACGTTACCTGCGCCGAAGATGCCAGGATCAAACAAGGTCACAAAGACATCGCCGGTAAAGTCTGTCCGCGGCGAAAGCGCGTAACCGACATTGCCCTGCGCATACCACATTTCGTCCTTCAACCCATTGGTCGAGAAGACCCCGGCCTGCGTCGAGGCGACGAACTTGCGTTGGCTGTAACCACCGCCAAGGCCTGCGTTGAAACGGCCACGCGTGGTCGACCACAGGAGGGCAAGACCGCGGCTTCGGAAGGCGGATGTGTTGATCGCGCCCAGCGCGTCGTTCAGACAGCCGCCCGTTCCGGCGCCACCAAAGACGCAGCCACTCACATTATTGGCCAAGGCATTGCGCGGCACCGTGAAGGAAGTCGGCAAGCGCGAGAGATTGTCGTTCAGTTGCTGGCCGAAGGTCTGCAACTCATCATACACAGCCAGCTGCAACCCACTATTCTGCGTTGCCTGCCAGCTAAACGTCCCGAAATACGTCATCGAACCATAGCGCCGACCGGCGCGCGCTTCGAGAGACGTCCGGCTGCTCGGCTGCCAGAGGACACCGGCATCCCAATAGAGCCCATCAAATTCATAGGCGAGTTGGCGGCCAGCAACAGCATCCGTCACAAAGCGACCATTGCCGTCGACGACAGGCGCGCCGAGCGTATCCAGCAACACCGGACGCTGGCTGATCTGCACATCCTCATAGCCGACGCCGCCAACAAGGGCGACTGTCCGGCTGATAGGGAATGTCACATCGCCGCGCACATTCTTGCCTTCAAACCGTTGATCAAGCTGCCCTGCATCTTCATGCTCAAAGGCGCCAGACACCGACCAACCGAATGGCAGAGCACCGGGCTGCATACCCACACTTGCTGTTGCAAAGTGCGAGAGCGAGTCGTCATACTGGTCCAGCGCGGGCTGCCCGTTCGGCAGGATCAGGCCGTCATTGGCCTCCACCTTGGTATAGCCGACGCGATAAGCCGCCGCGACATCAAGCGCGCCCACGGACGTCGCCAGCGACGGACCAGCATAGACGGAATAAAGCTGGGAGGTGTTCGACACATTGCCGACAATCAGAGGCGATGCTTCACCGCGAATGTCGCTGCGGGCACGTGTCGCCAAGGCCCCTGCCTCAATGCTCAGCAGTTCCGGCGCAACATCCAAACGTGCGCGAAGAAGTCCGGTGTGCACCGCCTCGTCCGCCACATTGTTCTGCCAGGCAAAGCGGCGCTCATAGCGATAATTCGCTTGGAGTTCGGCTCGAGGGCCGCTGATCGAGGCATCGACGCCGGCCGCCACTGTGCTGTATGTCAGCACGTCTCCACCGTTCTTGAGGTCCGCCGTCGCGATTTGGCCGACTTCCAGATAGGGCGAAACATCGGCCCGCGCCTGCGCCTGTGTTGACAGGACAGACGTTGCGACCAGCGCGATCAGCGAACCGTGCCGTGTCAGGGTGTTATACTTGGCCATATTCAGCCTCCATACCCATAATAAGAACCATATTTCTGGCTGCTTCCCGGGAAGGTCATCCCATTCAAAAGCAGCTGTATCGGGGCCTGACCGGCGAGCAGTTTCACTGCTTCAGACAGGTCATTCTCACTGGTGCGGTCCGCCCGGACCACCAGCAGGATTTGCCCAATGTGATGTGCAAGCGCCGATGCGGGCGAGGCCGCAAGCGCAGGTGCGCAATCAAAAATGACGATCCGCGCCGGATTTTTCGCAAGCAGTGCTTCGACCAGCGCAAAGGCTTCCGCCGATGACAGCAGTTCGGTGTCATTCGGTGTTTGGTGACCTGCCGGAAGCACGGAGAGCCCCGGAATGGTCGTTGGAATGATCAGCGTTTCTGGATCAACATCCTGCACGATCGCATCCAAAAGTCCGGCGGCACCCGTGACGCCCAGCGATGAGAGAATCTCCGGCTTCGCAACGTCTGCGTCGACGAGCACAACCTCCACATTGCGTTCATTGACGAGCGACATGGCGAGATTGATCGAGCAGAAGGTTTTGCCTTCATTGGGATGCGCTGAACAAACCAGGATCGCGCGGCCGCGATCAACCGACGGCGTCGAACGTCCTCCAAACGCGTTGAGCAGCAGCGGCCGCTTCACAATGCGAAACTCCTCCGACAAAGCTGTCGGCGGGTGGCCGGGCACGATGAACCCTAAATCTGCCAGTCGCTGAAGGTTGATGTCGGCCACACCTGCGGGTTGCGCCGGAACTGGCAATGCCTTGCCGGGCGCTGCCTTGGCGGGCTCTGCATTGACCGGCGCTGCAATGACGGGAACGGGTTCTGGCACCGCTTGCGGCTGAACTTCCGGCTGGACCTGTTCAACCGGGACCAGTGAAACGGCCTCCGCCACTTCGACAACGGGTTCCGGTATCAACGGAACATCCAGCCGCTTACGGCCACGGGGCTCGCTTGCGGCGGACAGACCATAATGTGACGACGCGCGCTCGATGAGCGACATCATACCGCGTGAAGGTTTTTCAGATTTCATATCAGGGAGACCCATTACGCCACTCCGCTCCGCTGGATCATGTCCACCACAACAAGCAGGGCGAACACACCGCCCAGCCCGGCAGCACCGCCCAGAAACATCTTCTTGCGCTTCGCCACTACCGCCTTGCGCGCCGGTGTTTCGACTTCGCCAATTGCGCCGATGACCGCCATGCCCGTGACGGCAGACAGTTTTTGCGGGGTCGCAAAGCTGCTGTTCAGTTGGCTCAGCGCAAACGCTGTTCCGAGACCCGCTAGCAACCCGGCGATAAGCACGCCCGCCATCAGCAATGGGCGATCAGGCGCGACCGGCTGGCGGGGACTGGAGGGTGGATCGATGACACGAAACGCCACTGAGTCCGTCGAAGACGCGACCTGACCGCGCATACGGATTGCTTCTCGATCCGTGAGTAACTTGTCGTATTGAAGTTTAATGGCCTCATAGTCGCGCGACAGACGGTCCTGTTCAGCCTGAGCGCCGGGCTGTTCCACCTGGCGGGCGGCATATTGCGACAATTCTGCCTGAAGCTGGGCCTTACGTGCAGCCATAGCGCCCACAGCGGCCTGCTTCTCTGCCTGCATCGCCCGAAGCGAGGCATAGGCCGGATTGGGGGTCGAATAGCCTCCACTGCCAACGCGAGAGCCAGCCGCCCGGGCCCGTGCCAGCTGGCCGCGCAGGGCCTGCATATCAGGATGGCTATCTGTCCAGCCGCGCGATTGCGCTTCCGAGACTTGACCTTCAAGGATGGCCACCCGGCTATCTCCGCCGCCCATGCCGGGCATGGCAATCATCGGCTGGGTTGCAGCCATTTGGCCGTTGACCGCAGCAAGAGACCCTTGCGCCGCCATCAGATTAGAATCGATCTGGTTCAACTCAGCGCGCGCAGATTCCATCCGCGACTGCACCGATCCAACGCCGGGGAGCAGGCCAAGCGAATTGCGCTCAAACTCCACACGGCGTGTTTCCGCCCCGCGAAGCTGCTCTTCCTTTTGGACAATCTGCTGATCCAGGAACTTGAGCGATTGCGACGTTTCGCGCCGATCCCCGCTCAGATTCTCCTCAACAAAAATGTCGATCATCTTCTGGACAATCGCACGCGACAGCTTCGCATTTTCCGCGTCGGACAAGCCGGGTAAGCCGATTTTCGCTTTAACCTCGAACAGGTTCTCCTGCTGCTCAGTCACCTTGATCGCATCCCGAAGGCCGGAGGCGGCCCCGGTCACTTCCTTGGCTGTCGACACGGTATTGATGAGGTCCGTTCCACGGACGACCTTTTCGAGATTCACTGTGGAGGTCAGCGTGCGTTTAACACGGTCAATGTCACGCTGCTGTTCCAGAGGCGTTACACCAATCTTGTCGCTCAACAGGCTCTGCATCTGCACGAACACGCGCGCCTGCGATTCATACCGGTTGGGCACCATGCTGACGACGATCCACCCGATCAGACACACGCCCCAGGCCACGCCAAGCGCGATCCACCGGCGGCGCCAGATGCCGTGCATTATCAGCTGAATTTCTTGATAGAGATTACCCATGACGCGCGGATCAGAAGGCAGATTCTGGGATGATGATCACGTCGCCAGGCTGGAGACGCACATTGGCGGTCGTATCGCCTCGCTTCAGCAGGTTTCCGATCCGCAACGAATATTCCCGCTGGCGACCCGACACCCGATCAAAGCGGATGAGCCTTGCCCGGTTGCCCGAAGCAAACTCTGAAAGACCGCCAACTGAGATCATCGCATCCAGCAACGTCATGTTCGCACGAAACGGGATAGAGGCTGGCTTTTCCGTCGCCCCCACCACACGCACCTGCTGCGAATAGGTGCCGGAAAAATTGTCGACGATCACCGACACCAGCGGGTCACGGATGTATTCCGACAAAGCGAGCTTGATATCCTGCGCGAGCATCGTCGGCGATTTGCCGACAGCGGGCATGTCCGTAATCAGCGGCGTTGTGATGCGGCCATCAGGGCGCACCTGCACCTTTGCCGACAGTTCGGGATTACGCCAGACAAAGACATTGAGCTGATCGAGCGGACCAATGACATATTCTTCGCCCGGCCCTTCCTGCATCGCGACGAAGGACGCGGGCGGAAGTTCTGGCCCGCTGCGTCCACCTGCACATCCCGACAAGGCCAGCGCGACAAGGCTAACGCCCAGCAACACATTGGAATTTCGCCCCATTCGCATCTTTGCGTCCCTTGTAACTGCCAAGGCCGCACGCGGAAGAACCGTGCACAACCCATCCATTCTGGACTGCGTTGTGCGCTAAAGAGGTGAAGATACCGTTAGGAACGAATTGTTTTTGGCATCATTCTGCGGCCTTTCTGGCCACCCAGAATGACGTCAGTCGTCGATGCCGACGATCATCTCCCGGGCAGGCGGATGCCCCAAAAACGCCGCAGGACTGGCCGTTGCACCATAGGCACCCGCCATGAAGACCGCGATGACGTCATCCTCCTCGGCGGGTGGCAGAAGGACCTGATCCCCTAGCCGGTCAAGCGGTGTGCAGAGGCACCCGACGACTGACGCAACTTCGCTTGGCGGCGTGCCAAATTTGGACGCGACAGCGATGGGGTAATTCCGCCGGACGACGGTCCCGAAATTGCCGCTCGCTGCCAGTTGGTGATGCATGCCGCCATCGGTGACGAGGAAAACCTCACCATGGCTTTCCTTGCGGTCGACAACCTTCGTCAGATAAACTCCCGATTCCGCGACCAGATAGCGGCCCAGTTCAATGGCGAACTTTGTTTCTCTAAGAATATCAGAGCGTTGCTCAAGAGAATTGGCCAGCTCCTCACCCACCTTTTTGACGTCTAGCGCGACATCGTTGGGAAAATAGGGCACGCCATAGCCGCCGCCCAAATTGACGAACGGCGCTGCAGCGCCGGCTTCCTCTGAAAGCTGCGCCGCAAGAGCAATTGTCTGGCGCTGTGTCTCAGCAATTGCGTCCGCATCGAGCGCCTGAGAGCCCGCAAAAATGTGAAACCCGCGCCAATCTGCGCCGCTTGTGAGGATATCCCGGACCATTGCCGGAACCCGCGCTGCGTCGACGCCGAACGGCTTGGCGCCGCCCCCCATGCGCATCCCGGACCCTTTCAGGTCAAAATCTGGATTGACCCGGACAGCAAACTTCGGCTGTTTTCCAAGCTTGTCGGCGATGGCGAGCGCGCGCCGCAGTTCGCCTTCTGATTCCAGATTGAGGATAACGCCTGCTACCACTGCCGCTGTCAGCTCGGCAGCCGTCTTGCCGGGACCCGCAAAGGAAATGTGCTTGGCGCCCGTTGCCAAAGCGACGCCCAATTCACCACCCGATGCAACGTCCAACCCATCCACCAACGGCCCGATCAAATTGACCAATGCAGGCAACGGGTTTGCTTTGATGGCAAAATGCACGGCCAATTGTGGAGGCATGACTGATTTTAATTGTAAAATACGTCTCTTAATCAATTGAAAATCATATATAAAAACTGGCGTGGATTCTGCAGCGTGAACAAGCGCATCAACCCGCTGCCCACCAATAGTCAGCACGCCGTCGGCACAGCCAAAGCCCGGAGGTATCGGTCCCATCGGTTTCATGCGGCCAACTCCTGCATCAGGCGCTGGCGAATGGCCGCACGGTCAAGCTTACCATTGGGATTTCGGGGCAGCTCTGGCCACCATTCCACGCGGCTGGGCTGCATGAAAGACGGCAGCTCCCGCTTGAGATACTGCGCAAACGCATCGGAACGGCCCTGATCCCCCCGGACGATCATGACGATGGACTGCCCCAGCCTTGTATCCGGAACCCCCAAAGCGACAGCTTCAGCAGCGATGCCGCTAGAAGTGGCAACTTCTTCCAGTTCAGCAGGACTTATGCGGTTGCCGGAGCTTTTGATCATCTCGTCATCCCGCCCGACGAAATAGAGCAGACCATCCGCATCACGTCGCACGGTGTCGCCTGACCAGACGGCGGTGCCACCATGTTGCGACCAGGTAGGGACTGGCTTGTATCGCAGCGCTGTCCGTTCGGCATCCTGCCAGTATCCTTGCGCCGCCAAGGGCCCAGCATGGGCAAGTTCACTGGGTTCATCGACCCCGGCCTCCTGCACGTCCGGTCGCACGACGATGATCTCCGCAAAGGGAATGGCCTTGCCCATGGACGTTGG
>JBBATT010000105.1:0-7718 GCA_040398605.1 Chakrabartia sp. | reverse complement strand
GTTGCGAGGAAGTGGCTCTTCGTGTTGATCGCAAAGCTCTTTTCCAGAACCTCGACCGGGCAGTTCAGCGCGTCGATATCGCCTTCTGTACCGCCGGCAAGGTTGGAGTGGTAGAAATCCAGCCCGCCAAATTCGGACTTGGCCGCGGCCACAATCGCCGCCTGAGACTCGGCGCTGGTGCCATCCAGGTCCACGCCGATGGCTTTGCCGCCGGAGGCTTTGATGGCGTCGGCGACTTCGCGGGCCCAATCCCCCATCAGATCGCCGATGACGACGGAGGCGCCTTCGCTGGCAAGGCGCTTTGCCGTTGCCGCACCAATGCCGCGACCACCGCCAGCGACAATACCCACCTTGCCTGAAAGTCCGCGCACGCTCCACTCTCCCAGATATGCGTAATCAATTTGTTATTGGATTACGCATATCTGGGTTGAGAAGGTGTTTCAATTCAAATTTGCAGCTTTTTAGCTGATTTCTGACTATTCAGCGGCCTCTGCCAAAGGCTGACCGTAATGGGGGTCATCCTCATTGCACAGGCGGTTGGTGTCTTCCCAAAGGCCCTCGGCCGGGACTGGTGTGATGCCAAGTTCCTCGCGGATATCGGCAATTTGCCAATCCGTCATGGCGCGCCAGTCGGCGAGCATCATCGGGTATTTCCAGTTCCGGCCCTGCACGGCGCCCTGATATTCGGCTTCCAGATTGAGCGTCATGGCTTCGGCATAGTGAAGCCCGTCCTTCATGATCGTCTTGGCCTTCAGATAGGTCGCGACGCGGCTGAGGAATGCGGACAGCTCCGGGTGGAAATAGCGGGCCTTTGCGTGCATATTTGCGTTGAGCAGGGCCACTTCGCCGCCATGGTTTGGCCCGAAGCCCGACACGATATGCTCAATGTCATGCGTCAAAGCCGTCTGGCGCAGATAGAAGGTGAGATCATTCACCACCTGGATTTCACGGTAGAAGATGTCGAGTTCATAGCCCGAGTTGACCATGAAGTCGTAGAGCGCGGCACCAAGGGTGCCCGGCGCGCAGTCCTTCACTTCATCCTTCTTGAAATCGGCAAGGGACCGCTTGTCACACCATTCTTTGAAGCGGGGAAGGCGGGCCTTCTCCTCTTCAAACAGCTGCATGACCCGCCCGAAATCCTCACTCATCATCAGGATTTGCGCGACTTCGGGGATGAAGGCCGTGTTGGGCAGATCTGGCCCGTTACGGCGCAGCATTTCCTGCGCGATCAGGTTCCGCAGTTCCGCATTGTTGAGATATTTGGAGGAACTGATGAGGACCGAGCTTTCGGTCTCCACCTGACGGATCCCACCATTGAAATAGGCGCGTTCGCCTTCGCCAACTTTAACTTCCATGGGGCTTACTCCGCTGCTTCCAAAGCTTGGTCTACATCATTTGCAGGGCTCAGGAATTGGCCCGGCTTAGCGCCTGTATAGGCACCGTTCTCGAAGGTTGGCACGCCGTTTACCAAGGTCAGGCGTGTCGGCAACGGGGGACGGGTGAAGCGCCAGGTGGTGCCGCCCTTCCCATCGGGCACATCCCATGCCTTTTCAAACTGGCGGTAGCCAACTTCATCCATGTGGAACACGGCGATGTCCGCGCGCTTGCCCGGCGAGATGACGCCGCGGTCCGGCAGGAAGAAGTGTTCGGCCAGCTTACCGGTCATCACATGGATGGCCTCTTCCAGCGTCAGTGACTTTTCTTCCTGAACGTACTTGGTCAGGAGGAGCGCATTCTCACCGCCACCGCACAGCATTTGAAGGTGTGCGCCAGCGTCAGAGATGTTGCCGACCGTCTTGGGATCCTTCATCAACTCCACCGTCAGCGCTTCGTCCTTGGGGAAGGGCGCCATGTGGACGGTCGAAAGCAGACCGTTTTCGAGGATCCAGTCGGCCATTGCGTCAGAACGGTGGATGCCACGGCTGTCGGCGAATTCCTTCAGCGTGCCGCCAACCGGCCCCACACCGTTTTCGCTGTCGAGCATTAGCAGTTCCTGCGGGTTCTTCAGCGGGGAGTGGTCCCAAGCCTGCGTGTCCCAGCTTTCGCGCGCCCGTGCGCGCCAGTCCGGATCGCGCAGCAGGCGCTCCTTTTCCGCATGGGTCTCAGCGAGGACGACCTCATGCCAGACATAGTCGTTCGACTGCGCGAAGATCAGCGACTTGGTGATCGACAGCACAGAGGTGGGCGAGACGTGTGCGAAGCCCGGCCAAACGTCGACGCCCGCTGCGCGCATTTCGTTGATCGTCTTCTGCATTTCGGGCAGGATTCCGGCTTGGAACCAAAGCGTTGGGATGCCCCCTGCAATCTGGACGCGGATCTTGCGGCCCGCGAGCAGACCTTCCAGCCGCTTGAGATTGGCCGGACCGTTCATCCGCATGAAGGTGTCGACGATGATTTGGTAACAAGTGCTGGGGTAGCGATCCATCACGTCGAATAGCGCTGAGAATTCCGCATCATCTGCGAGCAGCGACGGGACCGGACGGTTATCGCCGTCATGGTCATGCATATTGTCCGACAGGCCAAGCGCGCCTGCGGCCAGCGCATCGTCAAGCAGTTCTGCCATCTTTGCGATTTCTGCTGGCGTCGCGGCGCGATCCCAAGCGTCCATGCCCATCGCGGCGAGCCGCAGCGGGATGTGCCCGACATAGCTGGCATAGTTCAGCGGAACCTTCACGTTCGCTTCGAAGGACTTGCGATACTCGGACCATGTCGTCCAATCCCAAGGCACGTTCTGCTGGAACGGGCCGATGGGGATATCTTCGAAGAAGGAGAAGATGCCCATGACTTCATCGCGCGCCTGCTTGGACGGGTGCAGCGGGGCCATGGAGAATCCGCAATTGCCGAGGATCATCGTCGTCGCGCCATAGCCGGGCAACGGATCGAGATCGGGCTGCCACCACATGGAGGCGTCATAATGGGTGTGGCTTTCAATGAAGCCGGGGGAAACGATGCAGCCATTGGCGTCGAACACGCGCTCGCCACCCGAGGCGAGGTCCTGACCGACTTCGGCGATCACGCCATTCTTAATGCGCACATCTGCGGCAAACGCGGCAGCACCGGTTCCATCGACGACGGTGCCGTTCTTGATCAGGATATCGCTCATCCTCT
Source organism: Chakrabartia sp. (assembly GCA_040398605.1). Lineage (GTDB taxonomy): Bacteria > Pseudomonadota > Alphaproteobacteria > Sphingomonadales > Sphingomonadaceae > Aquisediminimonas. Next base: position 4,610 of record JBBATT010000105.1, on the reverse strand, counting down.
GCTCCATTTCCTTGTTTTTGGCCTTTGCGGCCTTGATGATTCTGGAGCGAAGTGTGACTCTAACTCGCTTTGGCGTCCATCCTTGGACTTGCGTATCAGATCATAAAGTGATCTAAATCGTATCGTGAAACGATCTCATGCCCTTCTGCCGCCGCTGCGGCAAATGCTCCGTGCCGGAGGGTGGACGGCGCCCCGCTTGGCGGAAAAACTGGGCGTGGGGGAAGCGACGGTCAAACGCTGGCTTGCCGGGCGAGGCCTGACGCTGGACGGTCTGGATCGGCTGGCCGACATTGCTGGCACGGACATTGCCGAACTCTCCCGCCTTGCAGAAGGTGCGAATGAGGGACTGGCGCAGGAACTGACCCTCGCGCAGGAACGCGCGCTTAGTCAGGATGCGTTTCTATCCTTCCTCTTCATCGTCATATTGGGCGGCTATACCCCGACGGAAGTGGCCAAGGATTTCGATGTCACGCCGCGCCAGATGGAGGCGGCGCTGCTGCGGCTGGAACGGCTGGCGCTCATCGATCGCCGCCCCGGTTGGCGCGTCCGCCCGTTGGTGGATCGCGCCATCGTCTGGCGCAAAACGCCCATGCGCGCGATGTTTGAAGACCAGATGAAGGCGCAGTTTCTGGCGATGGACTTCGCTGATGAACGCGCGGTCTATGCGTCGGAAGTGATGAAGCTATCGGCACAGGGCGCTGCAACGCTCGCCGAACTGATCGAAAAACACAGGCGCGACGTGCAGGCGCTTGCCGAGCGGGACCGGGATATGGCGCATCTGCCAAGAGCATGGCACGGCATGCTCTGTGCCGCGCGCCCGCTCGATGTGTCGGGGCTGGATGCATTTGAGGGAGAGACTGTGTGATTGAGGGAAGACTGACGGGACGGCGTGCGCTCATCACTGGAGCAGCAGATGGCATTGGCCTTGGCATTGCCCGTCGGTTCGCGGCCGAAGGAGCCCATGTCGTGATGGCCGATTTCGATCATGAAAAGGCCGTCGCGGAAGCCCGCGCGCTGATCGACGCCGGCCAGTCGGCCGAGGCGGTGTTCGTCGATGTGACCGATAAGGGCGCCGTTGCCGCCATGATGGCAGCGGCAGCACCGGTCGATATCCTCGTCAAAAATGCCTATCGCGGCAGCGGCGTCGCGCGGATCGAAAAGAAGTCCGACGAGGATTTCCTCTCCGCGCTCGGCATGAACCTTTGGGGTGTCAAATGGGCAATGGAGGCCGCGCTCCCGCACATGAAGGCGCAAGGCTGGGGCCGCATCATCAACATGGGGTCGCTGAACGGCGTCAACGCCCACATGGGCAGCGCGGACTATAACGCCTCAAAGGAGGCCCTGCGCGCCTATACCCGCACCGCCGCGCGTGAATGGGCACCCTATGGCATTTGCTGCAATGTCATCTGCCCGGCCGCCTGGTCAGCTTCGTCACGGCGTATGGCCGAAATGCAGCCTGAGATGATCGGGCAGATCAATGCCGCCAACCCGATGGGTCGATTGGGCGATCCGGAAGCCGACATTGCGGGCGTCGCCCTGTTCCTGGCCAGCGATGATTGCCGCTATGTGACCGGCAACACCATCTATGCGGATGGCGGCGGGCACATCAACGGCGTGGCTTGGGCACCGGCGTTTGAGGATTAGGGCTTAGCCGCACCTAATTCCGCCAGCCTTGCCCGCGCCTTTGCCGCCACATCCAGATAGATGAGCCCTTCCTGCACCGGCATGTCTGGCTCGGCGATGCGGGCGAGGTAGACGTCGATAGCGAGCTGGAGCGCCTTGGGTTCATCAGGCGCGCCGAAATAGGCCCAGTCGGCAAGGCGCGCCGCGAGCATCGGGTTGGTTGGCAGCACCTTGCGGGCGCGTTTTTCAACGGCGTCGAGACCTCCCACCAACCGGAGCACTTCGCGGGCTTCGGCGTCGAAGGTCATGGCGGCAAAGTGTGACGGCACATCGTCCCACCAGCCCGTCCAGCGCTTCATGATCATTCGCGCGATATCGGCGGGGCGGTTATACTGGGCCTCCAGCAGCGGGTTCTTCGAAAAACGCTCCGGCCAGTCGATGGTCGCCGCGATCACGTCCTTGCGCTCGCCTGCGTTGAGGCGGGTCACGACCTGCGTCGTGATGTAATCAAAAGCATCGGCATAGGTGGTGAGCGTGGGCACGATCTTGTCCGCGCCCTCAATGGCCGCACCGTGCATCGGCAGCATGATCTCCGGCTTGAGGGCTGCCATCTCCCGATAGGCGGCCGTCCATTCCTCAATGTAACGCTGCATGCGCTTGCCATTGCCCGCATTGGGGAGGAAGCCCTGATAATAGTCTGCCGTCACGATCGTCTTGCGGCCAGGGATAGAGAGCCAGATCTGGTCCTCGGTCTCGCCGGGTGCGTGGATGACCTCAAAGCTCTCGCCCCCGATCCTATAGGTCTTGCGGCCCTCGAACGTCTCGTCCGGCACGACGACATCGGCTCTGGTCGCCGGTTGCAGCGATAGCGGCTGGTTGTTGTAACGTCCGATGGAACCGCCGAGCCGAAGGTCAGTGTCGATGGCCTTCAACATCTCTGCGCTGGCAATCACGCGGGGGTGCGAGGGCAGCTTCACCAGTTCGCGCGCGCCATAGCTGTGGTCGACATGGGTGTGGGACAGGAAGATCGTTTTGAGCGGCTTCTCACTCAGCGTCGGGATGACGTCCTTCAGGACGACGCCGATAGAGGCATAGCCGGAATCGAAGAGGACGAGGCTGTCACGCGTTTCGATGAGCGCCACGTTCACATAGGGAAAGCGGATGAGCCAAATGCTCTTGCCGTGCGGTTCGATGGTCATCTTGGCGCGGGCTTCGGCCACAACCTCGGGCGCGGTGGAGAGCATCGCGCGGGCAATGAGCGCCGACTTGGGGCCGCCAAAGCCGTCTTGCCGCGCCATGTGGCGCACAATGTCAGGGTGCTCCTGCGCGATCATCGCGCGGCCCTTTTGGACAAGGATATCATCGGGCGAGGGCGTGAAGCCGTTCGCTAGTGCAGGGCTGGACGCCAACAGCGCGATGATGATGCCGAAACGCATTTTCTCTCCTAGGCCTTGGTCATTTGCGTAAATCCTGTTGCGCGTTGATACGCATTCGGTAATTTGAGTGCAATTCAAAGCTAGAACTGCGAAAGAGGATGTTATGAAGCGCGCGTTTATGGCGACATTGCTGTGTGCGGGGGCTGCGGCGACGGCCCAGCAGATGTCGGTTCCAGCCGGGCTAACGGTCGGTTCCATGTCCCGCGTCTCCCCCATCCTCAAGGCTGAGCGCCAGCGCGATAATTTTGAACCTGCTTTGCTGCATCCAGAACAGGCCCGCGCAGCGCAGGCCAAGCTGGACGAGATCTATAAGCGCACAGGCAAGCGCCCTAATATCCTGATCTTCGTCGTCGATGACCTCGGCTATGGCGACGTCGGGGCTTATGGCGGCGGGGAGTCACTCGGTGCCCCCACGCCGCATATCGACCGTTTGGCGCGCGAGGGGCTGAAGCTCACATCCACCTATGCGCAGCCCAGCTGCACCCCGACGCGCGCGGCGCTGAACACCGGGCGGCTGCCAGTCCGTTCCGGTCTCACTTCGCCGAAGCTCTTGAACGACAATGCAGACATTTCCAGCGAGTTGCTGGCCGCCAAAATCCTGTCTGGCGCGGGTTATCGCACGGCTCTGTCCGGCAAATGGCATTTGGGCGAGAAGGATGGTTCACGCCCCTGGCAGGTCGGCTTTGATGAATTCACCGGCTTCCTCGGCGTCGCCAATGCCTATCAGGAAGATCATCCGTCCGCGTCTGATGTCGCGAATGACCCTGAATTGCTCGCCCAGCTGCGTTCCATGCCAGCCAGCCGGGACCTCTGGTCTGCGACCAAAGAGGGGGGCGGTAAATCGCTCGGCCAGATCAACTGGAGCAACGATGCTACGCTTGACCAGAAGTTTGCAGCGTTTTCAGAAGACTTCATTCGTCGCTCGGCCAGATCCGGCAAACCCTTTTATCTCAGCCACAATTTCACGAAGGTCCATTATTTCAATCAGCCCAGCAAGGCGTTCGTTGGCCGGTCTGCGACCAAGGATGTGTTCCGTGACAGCGTGATTGAAGTGGACGATATTGTCGGCCGCCTGACCAAGCTGCTGGAAGATCTGAAGATTGCCGACAACACCATCGTCTTCTTCACGTCAGACAATGGACCGGAAGAAGACAGCTACCCTGAAAGCGGCACGACGCCTTTCCGTGGCGCGAAGGGCACCACGCTGGAAGGTGGCGTGCGCGTGCCGGGTATCTTCTGGTGGCCGGGGATGATCAAGGCGGGTCGGGTGTCCGACGGCCTGTTCGACATGACCGACATGTTCAACACTAGCCTTGCTGTGGCGGGCGTGGATGAGGGGAAGGCTGTGCCGACCGACCGTTACATCGACGGTATCGACCAGACATCTTTCCTCCTTGCCGACAATGGCGAGTCTGCGCGCGAAGCAGTGTTCCTTTGGAATGTGGACCTCTTCTCAGCCGTGCGTTGGCGCTATTACAAGATGGCGACCTCTGAAATTCAGATCGGATCGGGCAATGTGCGGGACATGGGTGGGCTCGACAATGCGCAGGT
>JBBATT010000104.1:0-7747 GCA_040398605.1 Chakrabartia sp. | reverse complement strand
CCCAAGCCTCCACCAACTACACGATGCTGGGGGAGCGGGGCTTTGAGGCGCTGACCAACCTCGTGCACGGCATTCCCGCCTGCGCCATCGACTATCCCGATACAGAAACCGCGCTGGCGCTGGTCGATCAGCTTTGGGCCCAGCTCGCATGAACGACGCCCGCATCCTCGCTTGGGTCCTCGCCGACCCGTCCCGTGCGGCACAACTGCGTCCGCACCAATGGACGGCTATGCTGACCATCGCGCAGGCCGAGCGTTTGTCGGGGACGCTTGCGCACTGCTTGGCAGGGCTCGATGTGCCGGAGACGGCGGCGCGCGTGCTCGACCGTGCCCGGCGTGCGGCGGAAACCGACCGGCGACAGGCGCTGTGGGAGGCGGAGATGGCGCGGCAGGCGCTGGCACCGCTTGGGCTGCCCGTACTCCTATTGAAGGGCACAGCTTACCTTGCGGCGGGCATGGACGCGGGCCGGGGGCGGCTCGTGGGGGATCTCGACATTCTTGTGCCGCGCGACCGCATGGACGACGCCGAAGCGGCGCTGCTTTTAGCCGGTTGGGAATGGGTGAAGCAGGACGCCTATGACGATGCCTATTACCGCGACCATATGCATGAGCTGCCGCCGCTGATCCACAAGGCGCGGGACCGGATGATCGACGTGCATCACACCATCCTGCCCCTCACCGCCCGCGTGCGGCCCGATGCGCAGGCGCTGATCGCCGATGCGGTCGATCTGGGCAACGGGCTGTCTGTGCTCTGTCCGGAGGACATGGTCATCCACTCTGTGCTGCACCTGTTTGCAGATGGCGATCTTTCGGGGGGCTTGCGCAATCTTTGGGATATTGACCGGATGTTGCGCGAATTTGCGGAAAGTGAGGGCTTTTGGGATCGGCTCTTGGCGCGGTCTCGGCATCACAAGGTCACGCGCTATGTGTCGCGCGCGCTTCGGCTGTCACACCATATCTTTGAAACGCCGGTGGATCCTTACCTCGCCTGGCAGGGACGGCGGGGCGATTTGTTCTACACAGGGCGTTTGCTCGCGCGGAATGGTTGGGGGCAGGACACGGCGAAGCTGCTGCGCTTTGCCTTTTACTTGCGGTCCCACTGGATCCGGATGCCCCCGTTGATGCTGGCGCGCCACTTGTTCACCAAATGGCGCAAGGGGCATCAGCCGAGCCGCTGAAGCGCGGGGATCAGATCGTCATAATGGTCGATGATGGCAGTGGCCCCGAGCTCTTCGACCGGCTGATGCAGAAAGCCGAAGCTGACGGCGATGCTGGGGATTCCCGCGGCTGTGGCGGCGCTGGTGTCGTGGATGGAGTCCCCAACGAAAGCGGCGTTCCCGCCGCCGCAGCGGCTGATCATTTCATGGATCGGGTCCGCCATGGGCTTGCCGCGACCCGGCCCCATCGTGTCCCCGCCGATGACTGTTGCAAATCGGTCGAGCATCCCGACATTGCGGAGCAGCTTGATGGCGAGGTTTTCAAATTTATTGGTGACGACAGCCAATGTTGTGCCGGTGCCCGCCAGTTGGTCCAGCGCGTTGATAAGCCCCGGAAAGGGCGGGCATTCGCGGCCTAGATTGGCCTCATAATGGGTAATCAGAACGGGCATCAGGCGGCGGACCTCATCGCGATCCACTTCACCCTGCTGGGCCAATGCCATTTCCAGCATGTGCCGTGCGCCCATACCGACGAGGTGTTTGACCGAGCCTGTAATTTCCGGTCGCCCGCCGAAGCTGAGTGCGTGATTGAGCGAGGCCGCCAGCTCAAAGCTGGAATCGAGCAAGGTGCCGTCCAGATCAAAGCCGACGATGTTGAACGGAATTTTCCCTGTCATCCTGTTCTCTTGGCGTCCTGCTATGGAAACGGCAAGAATTTGGTGGCAAGTGCCGCTTATGACAGACGTAGCCGCCATCATCCTTGCTGCGGGCAAGGGCACTCGCATGAAATCTGACCTGCATAAGGTGCTTCACCCCATTGCCGGGCGGCCGATGCTGATGCATTTGCTCGACGCGGTTGACGCGCTGAAGCCCGCGAAGAAGGTCGTTGTGGTCGGCTCCGGCAAGGACCAACTGGAAGCGGCGCTGAAAGGCTCAGCAGAGCTGGCCGTGCAGGAGCCGCAGCTGGGCACAGGCCATGCCGTCCAGCAGGCAGAAGGCGCGCTCAGCTGTTTCACGGGCGATGTGCTCATCCTCTATGGCGACGTGCCTTTCGTGCCGACGGCGACGATGCAGGCGATGATTGACCGGCTCCATGGTGCCGATGCCCCGGCAGTTGTCGTCCTCGCCTTCGAACCCGAAGACCCGACCGGCTATGGCCGCGTGATTGTCGAGGGCGCCAAAGGGCAAGAGCGCATCGTGAAGATGGTCGAACAGAAGGACGCAACAGACCTGGAAAAGGCCGTGAAGCTCTCCAACTCCGGCCTGATGGCGGTCAAGGCGGCAGACCTGTTCGCGCTGCTCGCCCGCGTGACGGACGATAATACGCAGAACGAATTTTACCTTACTGATATCGTCAACATCGCCAATGCCGATGGCCGCGCCTGCGTGGCCGTGACGACCGATCCGTTTGACGTCGCCGGCATCAACAGCCGCGCGCAACTCGCGGAAATGGAAGGCGAATGGCAGAATCGTCGTCGGCTCAAGGCCATGGACGATGGTGTTTCCCTTATCGCGCCAGAAACGGTCTGGTTTGCCTATGACACTGCCATTGGCCGCGATGTGACGATTGAACCGAATGTCTTTTTCGGACCGGGCGTCTCGATTGCCGACAATGTCGTCATCCATGCGTTCTCCCACATCGAGGGCGCGACGATTGCCAGCGGCGCGGAGGTCGGCCCCTATGCCCGACTGCGGCCGGGAGCTGTGCTGGAAGAAAAGTCGAAGATCGGCAATTTCGTTGAGATGAAAAAGGCACGGCTCGGCAAGGGCGCGAAGGCCAACCACCTGTCTTATCTGGGCGATGCGGACATCGGCGCGGGCGCTAACATTGGTGCGGGGACCATCACCTGCAACTATGACGGCTTCTTCAAATATAAGACGGTGATCGGGGAAGGGGCCTTTATCGGCTCCAATTCCGCGCTCGTCGCCCCGGTTTCGATCGGGGCTGGCGCGATCGTCGGCGCAGGCAGCACCGTGACGGCGGATGTCTCTGCCGATGCGCTGGCGCTGATCCGTCCGGAGCAGAAGGAAAAGGCCGGCTGGGCCAAGCGGTTTCGGGAGGCGATGACGGCGAAGAAGGCGGGGAAGTAAAGCGCAGGTCTGGGCTGGCTGTCGCAATCTTCGTGCCGCTGTTCGCGAGGGTCCTTTGTTTTCAGATTGGAGAAGCAACCGGATGCGCGTCCAAAGGCGGAGCTATCACCTGCTTTTCTAGGACTGGATTTTGCATAAAGCTGTAACTTGATTTCATAATCCCGAACCGCGTCGAGATGCGAGCGAGATGGCCTTATTTTTTGGTGAAATCTATTGGTAGTGAATCTCTTCTAACCACCTATAAAGTAAGAAAATATGGGGTGGATAAATGGCGATTGAAAAGCTGAGTTTGCGCAGCTTGGCTAGGGCAGGCTCGGCCTGGGCCATAGGTCTAAGCTTGGGTTGGAGCCTTGCGGCATGCGGCGGTGGGAGCACGACTTCCGGCCAGTCGGTAACAAGCGCAATCACGACGACGACGCCCCCTCCATCGCCCCCTCCATCGCCCCCTCCATCGCCTCCGCCTTCCGCCGTCGCCACTGTGACGACCATCGATGTCAACGCATTGGCCAATTATGCGGCACCAACCTTGCCCGCATATTATGATGGAACCGTCCGGGCGCTCGAAAATTTGCCTGCAGGGTCCAGCATCACGGATCGCGGGGCGACACTTGGCAGGGTGCTTTTTTACGATAAGCAGCTGAGTATTAATGGGGCTGTTTCCTGTGCTTCATGCCACCGTCAGGCCTTTGGCTTTGATGATGCTGTGCGGTTTAGCACCGGCTTTGCCGGCACCGCTTTTACGACAGCCCATGCCATGCGGCTTGGCAACATTCGTTACTGGCAGCCCGGCACGATGTTTTGGGACCGTCGTGCAGCCTCGGTTGAGGCACAGGCGAGCCAACCGATTATCCACCCCGTTGAAATGGGGTGGGAGGCTGCGGCGGGCGGGATCCCCGCGCTGATCGCCCGATTGCAGGGGCTAGCCTATTATCAAGAGCTGTTTACGCTCGTATTTGGCAGCGCGACCGTCACAGAAGCGCGGATCCAGGACGCCTTGGGGCAGTTTGAACGCAGTATGATTTCTTCATCGAGCCGGTGGGACACTGCCTATGCTCAGGTGTTCAGCGCCACTGGCCCCAATCGTAACCTAAATGTCACTTTGCCCGGGTTCACGGCGCAGGAAGATCGGGGCCGCCAACTTTTCATGACGGGGCCGGGCGGTGGCGGGGCTGGTTGCGCTGCTTGCCATGTGCCGCCAACCTTTGCCTTGGCGGCTGGTTCGCGCAGCAACGGCCTAGATGCGGGGGAAAGGACGCTGTTTAAATCTCCCTCCCTCAAGAATGTCGGCCTGTCGAAGGCCTTCATGCATGATGGGCGCTTCTCGACATTGGCGGACGTGGTGGAGCATTATAACAGCGGTGTTCAGGATGGCCCCGCGCTCGACAACCGGTTGCGAGGGCCGGGCGGCGTACCGCAGCGATTGGGACTTTCTGTGGCGGACAAGGCAGCGCTTGTTGCGTTCATGCTGACTTTGAATGACACAGCCTTTGTCAGTGATCCGCGGTTTTCAAATCCCTTCCGTTAAGGGGTTGCAAGGCCCGTCCTGCAGTGGGCAATCGGATGGGGCTGATCTTGACATGATATCATGATATGATATCAGTATATCATTATGGCACGGTTTCTTGTTGATGTTCCCGAAGAAGATGTGGCGCGGCTTGATGCAATGGCGCGGGCCGAAGGAAAATCGCGCGCCGCGGTGCTGCGCGAAGCGGTCGCCAGCTATATTGCCGCGGAATCCAAACAGGGGTTTGAGAAGTATTTTGGCCTTTGGGAACGACACGGATCGACCGTCGATGGTCTTGACTATGAGCGTCAGCTCCGCGGCGAGTGGCCTGGGGTGGCCGATCTGAGTCCGCCCAAGAAGAAATCAACAGCCGCGTGAGCGAACGGTTTTTCGATACCAATATCGTCATCGACATGCTCCACAATCGTCCAGCGGCATGGGCCGAAGTGCGCAATGTCACCCGCGCTTGGATCAGCCGGATGACGTGGATTGAAGTGATGTCGGGCGTCCCCGACGATGCGGGCGGCGAAACGGAAGAATTCCTCCGACTTTTCGCGATGTGTGAGATTGATGAGGAAATTGGCCGACGTGCTGCGGCGCTGCGACACCATCGCAAATCCCTGAAATCGCCCGACGCGATCATCCTGGCTTCGGCTCAAGTGTCGGGTCGCATTCTGGTCACCAGAAATACGAAGGATTTCCCGGCCGAGATGCCAGGTATCCGCGTGCCATATAAATCTCCGAAGGAAACAAGATAAATGTGCGGCATTATCGGAATTGTAGGCAAGGATGAGGTTGCGGACCGTCTGGTCGAAGGGCTGCGGCGCATGGAGTATCGCGGCTATGACAGCGCCGGTGTCTGCACCGTGCTCGATGGGCAACTCATCCGCCGCCGCGCTGAGGGCAAGCTCAACAATCTGGTGAAGGAACTCGCGGGAAATCCCGCACCGGGCAAGATCGGCATCGCACACACGCGGTGGGCGACGCATGGCGCGCCGACCACCAGCAACGCGCACCCGCATGCAACGGGGGAAGTCGCGCTGGTCCACAACGGGATCATCGAGAATTTCAAGCAACTGCGCGACGCCCTCATCGCGCGCGGCCGCACTTTTGAGAGCGAGACCGATACCGAAGTCGTCGCGCATCTGGTGTCGGAAGAGGTCGAGGCTGGCAAGTCTCCGGTTGAGGCGGTGAAAGCCGTCCTGCCGCAGTTGCGCGGCGCTTTTGCGCTCGCCATTGCTTTCCGCCAGCATCCCGACATGCTGATTGGCGCGCGGCTCGGCTCACCGCTCGTCGTCGGCTATGGGGAGGGGGAAACCTATCTAGGTTCGGATGCGTTGGCGCTGGCACCGCTGACGCAGAAGATTGCCTATCTGGACGAAGGTGACTGGGTGATTGTCACCCGCGAAGGCGCAGAGATTTTTGACAAGGATAACAAGCCTGTCACCCGCGACATCACGACGTCGGGCGTGACGGCGGCAGCGGTGGAAAAGGGCCCCTATCGCCACTTCATGCAGAAGGAAATCTTTGAACAGCCGACGGTCGTCGCGCAAACGCTGCAAAGCTATATCCGCCCCGTTGAGCAGCAGGTGGCGCTGCCGCAGATGGATTTTGACCTGTCGACCATCAAGCGGATCACGATCGTTGCGTGCGGCACCAGCTATTATGCCGGGATGGTCGCCAAATATTGGTTTGAACAGTTTGCGCGCGTGCCGGTGGATTTGGATTTCGCGTCGGAGTTTCGCTATCGTGATCCGGTGCTGGAGGCCGGTGGCCTTGCGCTCTTCATCTCGCAATCCGGCGAGACGGCGGACACGCTCGCGGCCCTCCGCCACAGCAAGGCGCAGGGGCAGAAGATTGCCGTCGTCGTCAATGTGCCGACCAGTTCCATGGCGCGAGAGGCAGATTTGTTGCTGCCCACTCATGCGGGGCCGGAGATCGGCGTTGCCTCCACCAAGGCGTTTACCTGCCAGTTGGCGGTGCTTGCCGCGCTCGCTGCGCATCTGGCGGTTGTGAAGGGCCGGATGAGCCGGGCGGAGGAGCAGGAGGTCGTCCATCACCTGACCGAAGTGCCCGCCGCGCTCAATGCGGCCCTACGCCATGATGCCGAGATTGCCGAACTGGCCCCGCTCATCGCACCGGCGCGTGACGTGCTCTACCTCGGGCGCGGACCGGACTATCCGCTGGCGCTCGAAGGCGCACTCAAACTCAAGGAAATCAGCTACATCCACGCCGAAGGCTATGCCTCAGGCGAAATGAAGCATGGCCCCATCGCGCTGATTGACGAGGCGGTGCCCGTCATCGTCCTCGCCCCGTCTGGCCCGCTGTTTGAAAAGACCGTCAGCAACATGCAGGAAGTCCGCGCGCGTGGCGGTAAGATCATCCTCGTGTCCGACGCCGAGGGGTTGGCCGAAGCAGGCGAGGGCTGCCTCGCCACCATCGAGATGCCCAAGGTTCACCCGCTCATCGCGCCGCTTGTCTATGCGGTGCCGGTGCAGCTGATCGCCTACCACGTCGCGGTGGCCAAGGGGACAGATGTGGATCAGCCGCGGAACTTGGCGAAGTCGGTAACGGTGGAGTGATGGCGTTGGACAAGTGGGGACGGGGTGACTAGCCTGTCCTCATGAAGTCTGTAGTTCACTTTGCTGTGGCATTGGCATGTGCGTCTGTTGCTATGCCAGCGCCAGTTTTTGCAGAACCCACTCATGAAGGTCTGGCGCTTGCGAACCGACTGGACGCACAGGTCCCCGGTGTGCTGCGCGCGGCCGACGTTCCCAGTCTCTCCATTGTTGTCCTGCGCAAGGGCAAGCCGATCCTCACTCGCACTTGGGGGGAGCAAAGCCCCGGCGTCCCCGCGACCACGCGGACGCTCTACAATACCGCTTCGCTGGCCAAACCGATCACCGCGACGGTGGTTCTGACCATGATCAGCAGGGGCAAACTGGGTCTCGATGACCGGATGGCAGACGCGTGGGTTGATCCCGATGTTGCCGGTG
>JBBATT010000103.1:0-7800 GCA_040398605.1 Chakrabartia sp. | reverse complement strand
CTGCTGGCGCTCTGGTGATGGCGTGGGCGCACTTGCACTGTCGGACGTGGCTTTGGCCAGTGCCAGCGGGGCGAGCCTGCTGCTGCCCGGTGACAAGAGTGTCGTTCTCGATGAAGACGGGCTCCGGCTGTCAGGTCTTGCGCGGTTCGGAGGCGGCGGACTTCCGGGCGGGACCGCACTGCTCAACGGGCGGGGCGGCATCATCACCTTCCAGCCCTATGTCGCAAAGGGTTCACGCCTGACGCTGGCTCCGGTCCGCTTTGGCCTCGCGCCAAAGGGCCTCTCTGTCGATACCGTCGCGACGTTTGATGGTCCCTTGGGCAATGGTCGGGTGAGTGGGCTGGTTGTGCCGCTGCGCATGCGTGCCGGGCAAGCGCTACTCACGGGCTGCCAGCCAGTCTCGTTCCGCGCCCTGAAGGTTGAGGCGCTGCGCCTTGGTCAAACGCGGTTCAACGCCTGTTTGACAGCAACGGCGCTTGATATCCCCGGCCTGCGTCTGAAAGGCGCGCTGGGTTCGTCTCCAATGACCCTAAGTGCGCGTCGCGCGCATTATGGGCTGCAGGATGGCCGATTTGGCCTGACGGGGGTATCAGCGCAGGTGGGAGATGCGTCGCGGCGTAGTTTGCTGTCGGCCGAAATGGTCTCCGGTCGCAGCACGCGAGCGGGCCTATCGGGCACCTTTGACGGGGCAGGCGGACAGATTGGCGATGTCCCGCTGCGTCTTTCATCTGCGTCCGGGCCGTGGCGGTTCGCACGCGGGGTGCTGACCCTTGGTGGACAGGCGACGGTGTCTGATACGGGCCCTGACCGCCGCTTTCTGCCGCTTCTGGCCGATGACATTGCGCTGCGATTGGTGAGCGGCAAGGTCGATGGAACGGCCTTGCTGCGTGAACCCAAAAGCGGGGCGGATATTGCCGGCGTGACGTTTCGGCACAATCTCTCGTCAGGCATTGGCGCGGCCGACCTTGACGTTGCCAACCTCACCTTTGGCGACCGCCTTCAGCCGGAGGCAATCACCCCCAAGACATTGGGCGTCGTTGCCAACGTGCGCGGCGCCATAAGCGGGACGGGCCGTGTCGACTGGTCGGGTGATGCGGTGACAAGCACGGGACGTTTCCGGACGACCGGGCTGAATTTCGCCGCTGCTTTCGGCCCGGTTGAGGGGCTGAAGGGGGAAATTGCCTTTGCCGATCTGCTCGGGCTTGTGACGGCACCGGACCAGAAGGTCGAAATCGCCAGCGTCAATCCCGGTATCGCAGTCACAGATGGGACGATGACTTACCGCCTGCTACCGGGCTATCGCGTCCAAGTGGATGGCGGGCGCTGGCCCTTTGCGGGGGGGTATCTGGTTTTGGACCCGGCAACGCTCGATATGTCGACCCCATCCGCACGCCATCTGACCTTCCGGGTGGAAGGGCTGGATGCCGCGCGGTTCATTGCGGCCATGGACTTTGAGAATGTCTCAGCCACGGGTCTCTTTGATGGCGCCTTGCCGATGGTGTTTGATGATCAGGGCGGCCGGATTGAAGGCGGGCACATTGTCGCGCGCGGCGGCGGCGCGCTGTCTTATGTGGGGCAGGTGTCAAACGAGAACCTTGGGATGATGGGCCGCTTCGCGTTTGATGCGCTGAAGTCGATGAAATATGATCGGCTGGCCATCGACTTAAACGGCGCGATTGACGGTGACGTTGTGACACGCATCAGCTTTGCCGGAGTTAATCAGGTGCCGATTGATGGGGGGCGCTCAAAGCTGCCCATCAAAATCTTGGGCGCGACCAATTTGCCGTTCATTTTCAATGTCACGATTACCGCAAAATTCCGCCAGCTTTTTGATATGGCGCGCAGTTTTAACGACCCGTCGGTCCTCATAAATCGCATGGTTCCAAGGCTGGAGCCGCTGCCACAAGATGAACGCAAACCCTCCAATCTCGTTCAGCCTCCCGAAAGCGGGCCGCAGCAATAAGGAAGACGTTGTTGACGCGCAGACGATCAGATGCGAACCCGGGGACTATGAAACAGGCTTCCCTTCTTCTGGCTCTCGCCGCCTCCGCCCTTTTGGTCGGGTGCGTGCAGATCCAGGCCCCGGACAAACCCATCGAGATCAATCTGAACGTCAACATCAAACAAGAGGTCGTCCTTACCCTGAAAAAGGATGCGGAAGACCTTGTGAACAACAATCCGGAGCTGTTTCCGCAATGATGCTTTCTCATAAGAATCTCGCTCTGGCCGGAGCGGCTGTGCTCGTCATCGGTGCAGCAGGCATTGCCTTCGCCCAGTCTGCTGGCGCGATCAGTGCCGCGCTGTCCGGCGGTGAGGTTGGTGAACAGGCGGACGGCTATCTTGGCTTTCGCAGCAAGCCGTCTGGTGAACTGCGCGGCGAAGTGGACGCGATCAACATTAAACGGCGTGAGGCCTATACCAAACTCGCGACGCAGCGCGGTGTGACTGTGAAGGATGTCGCCGCGACTGTCGGCTGTGAAACGCTGCAAAAGCGCGTGACGACAGGCCGTTCCTATCTCCTGACGGACGGCGTGTGGCGCACCAAAGACGAGGACCCTATCGCGCTCCCAGCCTATTGCGGGCAGTGAGGCGTTTTAGCTGAGCGCTTTGTAAAGGCTGAACACGCTCGTCGCGGTCAGGATCGTCCCGACCATATACATGAGCCGTTTGGCCGGAATGCGCTTTGCGAGCACCGCGCCGAGCGGCGCTGCAAGAAGACCGCCGATGGTCAGGCCAACGGCTGCGACCGTGAAAGCTTCCAATCCAATCGTCACGATGAACGTCAGTGAGATCACCGTCGTCAGGAAGAATTCGGCGGTGTTCACGGTGCCGATGGTCTGGCGGGGCTCGGTGCCCTGAACGAGCAGGTTGGATGTCACAACTGGACCCCAACCGCCGCCACCTGCTGCATCAAGGAACCCGCCGATCAGGCCCAGAGGCTCAACAACCTTCGCGGCCTTGTGCACATGGTTGTGGCTCATCTGCCAAGCGCGCCACAGCAGATAAACACCGATGCAGGCGAGATACCCCATCACGAATGGGCGCGCGGCTTTCGCGTCGATGTTCGACAGGAGATAGGCGCCTGTAATGCCGCCGATCATGCCCGGAATGACGAGACGCGCAAACAGGGTCCAGTTTACATTTTTGTGAAGTGTGTGGCTGATCGCAGAGGCGGCAGTCGTGAAGGTTTCAACCAGATGGACGCTGGCAGATGCGCGCGCGGGGGGAATGCCCATGACGCTGACCAACAACGTGTTGGTGATCACACCAAAGGCCATGCCGAGAGCGCCATCGATGAGTTGCGCGAAAAAGCCGACCGCGATGAAAGGGAGGATCGCCTGAATATGTTCAATGCTGAGCTCGGGCATTCCTTTGACCCCCCCTTTGGGTCTTAAACATGAATTCGTGTCGTATGCCTTGAACGAACGGCACGACACCCTGTTACCGCGGCATCATCATGTTCGTTTTCGAGGCGCCCCTTCCCATTCGAGCAAGCGGTCCGCAAATGAGATAAACTATGCAGCGCTAAAGCCAACCCGAATGGGAGGGAGAAATTCGTCCGTTAAAACGCCGCCTTAAACGTCATCCCCCATGTGCGGGGATCACCCGGCTGGCCCACAATCAGGCCGGTATTGCCTGACGGAACGGCCAGTTGTTCAAAATAGTTCGCGTCAAACGCGTTGCGGACCCAGCCGAACACGTCCCATCCCTTTTCCGTCCGAAAGCCTAAGCGGAAGTTTGAAATCGCGTACCCGTTAACATCGGTATAGGCAGAGCGGGAGGCGTTGGACGAGAATTTTGACCGGTAATTGCCATCAAAGCCCACATAAGCTGCGCCTTCTTGGCCAAGGAATTCCGTCGGGACGTTGTATTCCGCGCCATAAGAGAACGCCCATTTCGAAACGCCGGGCAGCCACTGACCGGAAATATCGCAGTTGGCAGGGCTCAGGCCACCGGCGGTGCCGGGCGCGCTTGGCGTCTGGCCGGCGGTGACGGTTGTGCCGCCCGACAGTTCAGGCGGGCAGTGTGCGTCTGTGAACTTGCGATACTCATGGTCGGTAAAGGCGCTGTTGGCGTAGAGGCTGAACCGGTCGCTCGGGCGGAGCGAGAAATCAGCTTCGAAGCCGCGGACGCGCACCTTTTGCGCATTGGCAAGATAGCCGCGCAACACGCCCAATTGGCCGTTGGTGACGTTCGCCTGGAAGTCCTTGATATCCGTCCAGAACCCGGAGACGTTCAGGGTCGCACGGGGATCAAGGAATTGCGTCTTAAGGCCGATTTCAAAATGGTCGACCTTCTCCGGCCGCACCGTCGCGGCGGCAAGAAGAGGATTGCCAGCCGCATCGCTTGGCACACCATTCAGGTTCACGCCGCCAGATTTGAAGGTTTTGGCGTAGGTCGCATAACCGTGAATGTCGCGGGCAAAGTCATAGCTGGCTGTCAGGTCATAGGACACATTCCAGTCGGTAAAGCGCGGTTCAAAGAACTGCGGCGCCAAAACTGCCCGTTGCTGAGTCGCGCGTGCGCCGGGTGTCGAGAAGAGCAGGAGGTTGCCCGCGCCATCGCGCACGACCGAACTATAGCTGCCGACCTTCTTGTCATAATTGACGCGCAGCCCCGGCTGGATCGTGAAGCTGTCCGTGACCTTCCAGCTCACTTGGCCAAAGGCGGCAAGGCTGGTGTTGTTCAGGCGAATATCGTTGTTTGCGGTCAGGCCGTTTAACACGGACGGATCGTTCGCAAGCGCGTTTGTCGGGTTAATCAGCCAGCGGCTGGCAGCCGAACCTTGTTCCTGAATACCGGTTGTCTGGATCTTCTGATGGAAGGCAAAGACGCCGGCGACGAAGTCGAGGCTTTCGCCAGACTGCGCGTAGCGGAATTCCTGCGTAAACTGCCTCTGGCGCGTTGGGTTTTCAGACTTGGTCGTGATCGGCAGGCCGGTAAAGTCGCGGTCATTGCTGGGCGTCCAATCCCAATAGCGCCAAGCCGAAACTGAGGTCAGCGTGCCATTGCCGATTTCCTTTTCCGCGAGCAGGGAAACGCCGCCATGTTCATTGCGCGCGCGCAAATTGGCATCCAGATCGGTCAGGCGATCAAATGGATCGGTGCTCGGCGGGGCATAGTTGAACGCGGCAGAAAGGGCTGCGAACTGGCGGTTGAGCGGGCGCTGTGTGGCACCTGTCCGCGCAAAGATCTGCACGCAGCACTTCGGGTCCTGCACGTTGTAGTCGCCGGTCAGCGTGAGATCGAGCGTGTCGCTCGCCTTCCACAAGAACTGCGCGCGCAGGCCTAGATTGTCCTGCGCATTGACCAACGAATCTGTCGCCACGTTGCGGATGGTTCCATTCCGCGCGGTTGAGGTGACGGCAAAGCTCGCAGCGACTTGATCGGTCAGCGGGCCGGAGATCGAAGCTTTTGCCTGCTTGAAGCCGAGATTGCCGACGCTGATTTCCGTCTTGCCTTCAGGTTCAAAGCTGGGCTTGCGCGTTGTAATGTTGATGGCGCCTGCGGTCGTGTTCTTGCCATACAGGGTGCCCTGCGGGCCGCGCAGCACTTCGACGCGCTCCACATCGTTAAAGTCCAGCGTCGTTGAGGCGATGCGGTTATAATAGACCTGATCGATATAGAAGCCGACGCCCTGTTCAATCCCGTCGTTGGTGAGGCCGAACGGCGCACCGATGCCGCGAATGTTGACGGCGGTGTTGCGCGGGTTGGACGAGAAGAATTGGACGGTTGGCTGAAGCTGGGTGAGGCGTGACAGGTTGTAAGCGCCTGTTTGTTCGATCGCCTTGCTGTCGATTACCGAGATGGAGATCGGCACATCCTGCACCTCTTCCGAACGTCGGCGTGCGGTGACGACAATGACATCGCCACTATCGCCGTCACCGGCTTCGACGGCTGCCGGTTCGGCGGATTGCGCAAACGCGGGTGCTGCGGAAACAAGCGCGCTGAGTGCGCTGCCTGCGAACAAGAAAGTCTTCAACACGGATGCTGCCCCTAATCTAATCTTAGAAAGGGGTGCCGCCGGTTGTCCGGTGGGCACCCTGAAGTCTGGGAGTTGTACCGATGCAGCCATAAGGCGGCTGCGAAGCCTCACGATTGGAACCGCTTGCGTTCAGTAATATCGACCTGAACGAGCTTGCCTTCGTGAACTGTGAGATTGATGGCCCCAAACCGCAGCCTGCCGAGCGCTTCGACGATCAGGTTGATCGCCTCTTCGCGTACCGCCGTCCCACGGTTGTCTGTCGATGTGTTGATGTCCGTCACCTTGCATCATCCTTTGCCAATCAATGAAAACCATACTCCACTAAAACGATAGATTTAAGGAACGCAGTTTTTCTATTGTGGTTGAAAGCCGATTCATGTTTCCTTGAATCCTAAGCCGCAGCCCGGATCGATTCCGTGGCCGGTGCCCAAGTCCGTTCCACACGCGCCGCCCGCTCTTCGCGGCCGAATCCAGCGCGCACGATGGTCCGGCCCAAAAGAGCAAGCCCGGCCGGCCAATGGCCTATGCCGGACGCGGCATTAATGTGGCCGAGTTCCCCTATATCGACGAAGTCGGACTGCCAGCGACGGGCTACACGGCGCGAGAAATCCAGCGTCGCATACTCGTCATTGCGGCTGGCCGCGAGGATCGCCGGAAAGGCGAACTGGACGTGCGCGCTCGGCCCGAATTGCCGGACGAGCGGGTGGGCGTCTTCGCCGTCGCAGTCCGGTGGGGCGACAAGAAGGGCGCCAGAAACTTTGGAATTTCGGGCCTGTCCAAAGGCGCCTGCCCAGTGGGCGACGGCATGGCAGCCGAGGCTATGGGCAATGAGGATGACGGGCGCGTCAATGGATTGGATCGCGGCGTCCAATCGCGCAACCCACTGATCCCGCGTCGGGTTGCCCCAGTCTCCAAGCTCTGCCTTGTGGGCATGGCGTAACAGGCCAAGCCAATGGCTTTGCCAATGCGTCGGTCCGGAGTCGTTCAGCCCCGGTACGATTAGAAAATGCGGCTCCTGTGCGCCGCGGGTTTCAAGTGTCATGACCACATCTCCATCTTCGATTGAGTCGGGCCGCGTTGACGCGTTGAGGAAAGCTGCGCTCACAAAGGCCGCCCTGCAATGGTCCTGCGACGAGCCGAGGTCTGGATGCGACTAAAGACCACTTATAAAGTAGGAATAAGGGAATTTCGCCTCTTGCCAGCATTGCAAATTATGGGCAATTGAACGGCAACGGGGCAAAGCAACCTCCCGGTCAGGTCGAACCTTTAGGGAGTTGGCCCAAGCGTTGCCTTCCCGACCCGTAATGACGCGGGCAAAGGAGGTTTGCATGGCCGATGAGCTAACCCGTCCGACTTTTTCTGAACTTATCCGCGTTTTTGCGCGCATCGGCTGCCTCAGCTTTGGCGGCCCCGCCGGACAAATCGCGCTGATGCACCGTACGCTTGTCGATGATCTGCACTGGGTGGAGGAGCAGGACTATCTCCACGCCCTCAATTTTTGTCACCTTTTGCCGGGGCCGGAGGCGCAGCAACTGGCGACATATATAGGGTGGAAGCTGCATGGCCTGCGCGGCGGTCTGGTGGCGGGGATGCTCTTCGTGATCCCGGGGGCAATCGTGATCTTGGGCCTTTCGGCACTTTATATGGCGGCTGCCAATCTTGGCTGGTTCGCGGCCATCTTCGCGGGCGTTAAGGCAGCGGTGCTCGCCATCATCGTGCAGGCCGTGCTGCGGATCGGGGGCAGGGCGCTGCACACACCCTTCAAAAAGGGGCTTGCCGTCCTTTCGTTCGTTGCTCTCTTTTTGCTTGATGCG
>JBBATT010000102.1:0-7817 GCA_040398605.1 Chakrabartia sp. | reverse complement strand
TCGCCGACGCCAGCAGCCCCGCCGCTGGTCCAAACGGCGTTCGATCTCAGGCCAAAGCCGTGATGGGTGCCACTTAGCTGCGCCTCAATGCGGTGGCGGGGCACGCGCAACACATCGCCAAAGCCATTGGCGTGAATCAGATCAATCACAGGCGTTCCGGGCGACAATTGCAGCGTGTTATCCAGCCTGACGGTGTCGGTCAGGGCAAACTGGATCATGCTCCCTTGCGCGCCAAAGGCGTGGCCACCGCCAAAGCCACCGCCACCTGGAACATTCGGACCTACTCCGCCGGAAAAATTCTTGTTGAACGAAAGTCCAATCTTGAGTTCCCGACGCTGCTCGCGCTCTGCGTTGAAGGGCCGGACATCGACTGAGGTGATGGCTCCGGCACCATCCCGCACAAAGCGTCCCGGCAAAGCAAGGATGCTGGCCGCTGTAATGCCAGGAAATGCAAACAGAGCGCCGCGATCAAACAGGTCGGTGTAGGCAGCTGTTATGTTCAACCCGGTGATCGGCTTCCAGCCCAACTCCGCTTTGAAAATGGTTCGTCTGTCCGGCGTCAATGTTAGATTGCCGCCATCAATCCGGGAAAGGATTGTGCTTTGCCCGGTCGTATAGTCATAGAAAGCCCCATCAGGGGTTGCCTCAATGGTCCCACCAAGTTGAGACGCGCTGGGAACTACCTGATCTCGAGACCCTGCGAGGAGGAGTGACAAGCGCTTGGTCGGCTTCCAGTTGAGTGTCGCGCCCCAGGCGTTCGTCGATCCCGCGTCGGAAAATGTATCGGCTCCGGCATTGATGCTGGCATCAACAGCCCCAATTGCTGACGATCCGGTAAGCAGAGGAATATCGAGCGACGCCAGCCCCCCTGCGTGATTTCGCACCAGCCGTGCTCCGACTGCGGCTTGTTCTGTGGATATCGTTTCCCGACCCAAGGTGCCACGCAGGCTCAGGCTCACAGAGCCGCCTCGGAATTCAAACAACTCGCCACTTGCGAAGAGCTCCGAAGCAAAAAGCTGATCATGGCTGGCAGAATGGCTGTCGGGGCGCAGAGCCAAGAGGGCGACATTTGGCACAGCAAAGGGATCGGCCAAGCTCCCGGCGCTAAGGGCGGACTGATATGACGTTGCGTCAATCCCGCCGCGACGCATCCGGTTCTGGTCTGTCCGGTCATAGTTGATCAAGGCAGACCATTGCCAGCGTCCATAGCCAGCCAACAACGCGCCCATATGCCAAGTGTCGGTCTTCGTGCTGCGGCTCACACCCGGCTGGTCAGGCAATAGTCTGCGAAAACGGACGGGCGTGGAAAAAGGATTGCCCGGACCCAGTGGTACCTGCACATCTGTAACAGCCGGTCCAAGAAGATCGTCTGCAACAAGACTGTCAAATTTGGCGCTGACAGTGAGTGCCTTACCTCCGCCCAGAGCGCGCGCGAAGACACCGTCAGCGGTAAACTGGCGCGTCGATGGCAATAATGTGTGGAATCGACCCGAGGTGTCGGCGGCCGGGACTGCCAGAAAGTCGGCAAACGTGCGGCCACTATTTGGAAGCCCAAGGATATCCGCCAAGGTTGGGGCAACTGCTCCGCCGAGAGGATTGGTGATTAAGCCGCCTTCACTCGCCGCCCGCGCATCAAGTGGACGCGCAACATTTCGCTTGGCTTCAGATATGGCGTCGCCAATCTGATATTGGAGATTGAATGTGATCCGGTTGTCGCCGGCGATATCAACAGCATTCAACTCGGTATTGAAATCGTTGCGCAAACCTCGCGTTGTGACCCGGTCTTCCAACTCGCCTGTCGCGGCCTTGTAAGACGGTTTTAGGACAACATTGATCGGCTTTGAATTTGCTGCATAGCCGAGGCGAAGTGCGGCCTCTTCAGGCAGAATATCAATCCGCTGGATCGCCTCAGGCGGCAGGTTGCGCACTTCATCGAATGATCCGATGCGGCGGCCGTTGACCAATAGGATTGAGCCTCCGACGGAACGCCCTTGAGAGCCACCTGTTTGTGCAGCCAATTGCTTTAGAATATCGGCAAGATTGCTTGCCCCCATCCCTGCAATCGCGCCTGCGTCAATGGATTGCTCTGCTTCGATTGGTCCGGGCAGAGTGGCCCGCAATCGAATGGCTGTGACCACGATTTCAGTCTCGGTGCTTGGTATGGCCTTATCAGGATCGACAACCCCGGCAGAGTGGCCAGAAACGCCAGCAGGAAGCGTCTGCCCCGGCGACATTGTCTGAGCC
The DNA here is from genome assembly GCA_040398605.1 of Chakrabartia sp. GTDB lineage: Bacteria > Pseudomonadota > Alphaproteobacteria > Sphingomonadales > Sphingomonadaceae > Aquisediminimonas. The sequence continues at coordinate 5,573 of JBBATT010000102.1, read as the reverse complement.
AAAAAGGCGAGTGCGGAACTGAAAGGCATAGGGTCCTCTGAGGCGTTAAGGCCGCGACCTATGCAGACAAAATCATCAACGAAGTAGGGGTTTAAATGTTCTAATTTTGTAATGTTTTATGCCTGAAAATTCTAAATTTGCAATGTTGCCAATTTCAACTTCAACCGCGGCAAATCGTCACAAACTTGTCACCGCGGAAACCTAGCCGACCCAGATGGAGCAGGAGAAACTCGATTCTCTGCAGACCTATTTGGGAACAGTGCTCATGGCCTGCGGTAAGGCGCCTCTAGCGATATTGGCTGCTTGTATCTTTGCGTCAGTTTCGACCCCTCAAAGCTACGCAAATGCAGTCAGTGGATTACCGGTCCCGACCTACAGCGTTGCTGAACGCATTGCAGCGGCTGATGGCGGTTGGGATTTTGCAACCATCGATGTCGGCACATCCGCACTCTACATCGCCCGCAGTGACGCTGTAACCAAAGTCGATCTCAAAAGCCGACAGGTCACAAGCCGACTGGCAGACGCACATCGTGGCCATCAAGTGCTTGTCCTTGATGGCGGCGCGACTGTCTTCGAAACGGATGGCGAAACGGGCCTTGCGCGCTTTCTCTCGGCAGATACAGGCGGCGTCCTCGCCGAAGTCGCCACCGGCAAGAAACCGGATGCCGCCTTCTTGGACAGCAAAACGGGCCTGATTGCTGTGATGAATGCGGGCGATGGGACGATCTCTCTGATCGATCCCGTCAGTCGTGCCGTTGTCGATACGATCGCAATTGGCGGCACGCTCGAATTTGGTGTCGCGGATGGCAAAGGCATGGCGTTCGTCAATGTCGAAGATGCCAACAGCATCGTTAAAATCGATCTCGTTTCGCGTAAGCAGGTGGCGAGCATCGCGTTAACTGGATGCGAAGGGCCGACAGGCCTCGCTCTGGTAGCCAAGGGGACCCGATTGATTTCGGCCTGCGCCAACGAGACGGCTGCTATCGTCGACACCGCAACCAATGCAGTTGTCGGAACCTTCACCATCGGCAAAGACCCGGATGCTGTGCTGGCAGACGAAGGTCGCGGCTTGGCGTTTATTCCGTGCGGCGGCAGTGGCACTCTGATTGAAGTCGCCATTGGCGATGCTGCCAATATCCGGCCACTAGCCGCCATCCCGACGCAGGTCGGTGCCAAAACGGGCGCGATCGACCCTCGTGACGGGAAAATCTATCTTCCAACCGCGACAATCACGTCGCCAGAGCCGGGCATGAAGCGCGGCAAGCCGGTCCCCGGCACATTCGCCATCCTCGTCGTCTCTCCAAAATCATAATTCTACTGGAGCCCTCCCCATGAAGCGCATGTTTGCATCCCTTTTATTGGTCTCGGCGGCGTTGACGCCTGCTCTTGCGGAAACAATGGCTGTTCAGCCTGTCGTCGCGGCTGCGCCGAAGCAGCTTGAATATCTGAACCCCGCCGATTTTGAACCCGTCCGGCTTCTGCAAGCGCCGCCTGCCAAGGGCAGCCCCGCAGAAGTGCGTGAACTGGCTACGCTGCACGCACTCATTGCTTCTGCCAGTGCTGAACGTCTCGCCCAAGCGAAGTGGGATGCTGATCATGAAGATCCCTCGATTTTCAATGATGTTATCGGTCGTGATTTGACCAAATTGCCGCACACTTGGGCGCTGCTGAACATCATTGACCGGGAAGCTGGCATCGCTGCTGGGTTTAGCAAAGCTTACTTCAACCGCATGCGCCCTTGGGGCGTGGATGGCACGATCCCGAATTGTGAGGGGCCGAGCAACAAAGCGCCGTTCAAGAGCTATCCGAGTGGCCATTCCACGCTTGGCTATGCAGTTGGCTACGCGCTGGCGCAGCTGGCTCCGGCAAAGGCTGCGGCTGTCCTCGGCAAGGCTGAAGACTATGCTCTGAGCCGCGAATATTGCGGCGTGCATTTTGCAACGGACACAGCGGCAAGTCAGGTCGTTGGCACCGTCGCTGCTGTCCGCCTTTTGGGCGACCCGCGTTTGGCGGCGGAAGTTGCTGCTGCACGCGCCGAACTTTCATCGAACTGATCAACTCTGCAACTCGAACTTCGGGTGCTCAAAATAAACTCAAGGGGGATTTATGAAAATCAACACATTGCGCTCAAGCCTTTTGGCCGCGTCGGCCTTAACCACGTTCTGCGTGCCGCAAATTGCATCTGCCGCAGAAGTCGCAGAGGCTGCCAGCGCAGACACGTCTGCCGATGCCGATGGTCAGTCATCGAGCGCAAACCAGAGCGGTCAAGCGAACGACAAGGGCGCCCTGACCACGTCTGACATCATCGTCACGGGATCACGAGCCGCACAGATCGCGCCGATGACGGCTTCGCTGACGACAACGCAGCCACAAGCCGCCATCAGCCGCGAATTCATTGACAATGCGCTTGCAACTTCAGACTTTAACGAGCTGATTTCAATGACCCCCGGCGTGACGATCACCGGGACCGGAAACGGCGCAGGTTTCTCGGAATCCAAGGCTCAGATCCGTGGCTTCCAGGATGGCGAATACAACGTCACTTATGACTCGATCCCGTTTGCGGACACAAACAACCCGACCCACCACTCGACCGCATTTTTCCCGTCGAACACGATCGAAACGATTGTTGTGGACCGTGGTCCAGGCAATGCGAGCCAATTGGGTCAGGCCACCTATGGCGGCAACCTCAACATGTATTCCCGCGCTGTAACGGACAAACAGGGCGCTCAGGCCGAAGCGATCATTGGCAATTGGAATACCTTTATCGGACGCGCCGAATATCAAAGCGGCAAGGTTGCCAGCTTGGGTGATGCGCAGTTTGTGATCGCAGGCCAATTCCTGAAGTCTGATGGCGCGCTGACATTCTCGCCCGTGCAGTCCAAGAATATCTTTGCCAAGGCTGTTATCCCTATCGGGACGGCCAATACGCTGACGGTCTTGTCCACCTATAACCGCAATTACTATTACCAGTCGGATACCGCCAAGGGTCCAACCTGCGGCAGTTTCACGAAGGGCATCACTGGTTTTGCGAGTGCCGCCTTGGATGAGTTTGGCCAGCCGTTGACCCAGCTGACAGGTCAAAATTGCGCGACAACGTCGCTGATTGGCCAGTTCGGCAAGAATTATAACCTGAACAACGATCCGGCCTCGCCAGACTATTACAAGTATAACCGGACCGACAAGACCACCGATTTCTCCATCATCCGCCTGCAGAGCGAAGTCGCTCCGGGGCTCACGATGGACAACCGAGTCTACATGTATGCCTACACCAACAACACATTCTCCGGTCAGACCGGACGGGTGGTTTCAGGTTTCAGCACGGCATCTGTCCCAGTCAGCGCGAGCAACCCCAATGGCGTTCTCACCAGCGTCGTCAATGCTCCGGCAACAGACGTTTCGGGATATGACAAGGGCAACAAATATCGCACACTCGGCTATATTGGCCAGCTGAACTATGATTTCAGCATGGGCAAAATCCGTGTTGGCGGGTGGTTTGAACATGCCGCCACGGATCGCCATTTGCTCAATCTCAACAGGACAACAGGCGCGTTGAACTACAACCAGAAGTTCAACAATGGCAGCGGGCTTGCAGCGCAGAACCTCCTGCCATCGCCGACGATCGCGAACATCAGCTATCAGCAGCACTCCGGCTGGAACCAGTATCAGGTGTTCGGTGAATTTGAATTCCACCCGATTGACGAAATCGCGATTACGCCTGGCATCAAATATGTGCATTTCACGCGCTCAATCGATGCCATCGTCAACCAGACGTCACGTGTCCCGAACAACTCTTCTGCCACTTGGACCAAGTCGCTGCCGTTCCTGACGGCGAACTGGCAGGTGAAGCCGAATTGGTCATTCTACACGCAATATGCGCAGGGCATGTATGTGCCCGATCTGTCGAGCTTCTACTCGCCGACTCTGTCCGCTGCGGATCAGGCCAATCAGGCGCAGACGCTGTCTCAGTTGAAGCCGCAAACCACGACCAACTATCAGGTGGGCACGGTTTGGCATGGCGAGCATGTGTCGGTTGACGTCGATGCCTATGCTATTAACGTCAACAACAAGATCGCCGCCAGCACGCTGGCGTCTGATCCAGCTGGCACGCTCGTCAATATCGGCCAGGTGCGGTATAAGGGCGTTGAAGGCCAAGTCAGCGCTGTTCCGATGCGTGGGTTGGTCCTTTTCGTTAACGGCTCCTACAACTATGCGCGCAGCGTATCGTCGGGCGCCCAGATCGGTAAAGCGCCCTTTTATACAGCAGCACTTGGCGCTTCCTATAATTTGAACGGTCTTCGTATTTTCTATGCCCAGAAATTTACGGGCACGGCCTACTCCAACGAGTTCAACGGTAATCCCAATCTGCGACTTTACCGGATCGCGCCTTACAGCGTAGGAGACTTTTCGATCAGCAAGGAACTTGATGATCATCTGCGTATTGGGGTCAATGTGTCGAACGTGCTCAACGAACGGGCAATCACGGCCATCAGCACCAGTTCGTCTGGCGCGCCGACGGTTACAGTGAATGGGACGACGTATCAAAATGGGTATGGCCAGTCAGATGCGTTTAGCTTCCTGCCGCCGCGTTCGATCCAGATGGATGTCCGCGTCAAGTTCTAAAGGACCCGGAAACTTGAGCCATTCCGTCCTGTCTGGACTTCACAAGCTGAACTTTGCCCTGCTCGCGTTGGTTGCGGTTATTCCGCAGCTGGCGTTGGCAGGGCCGCCTTTTGTGACCGATGATCCTGAGCCGACAGATACCGGGCACTGGGAAATCTATGGCCCCATTATCGAAGCAGAAGGACGCGGTCGGGACGTTGAAGGCGCGTTGGCTACCGAGATCAACTTTGGCGCTGCCAAAGACCTCCAGCTAACCTTGGGGCTGCCTGTCGCTTGGGCACAAGACAGTGACGGATGGCGCAGCGGCGCCGGCGACATTGAAATGTCTGCCAAGTATCGCTTCATCAATGATGAGGCGGCGGGGCTGCAAGTTGCGGCCTTCCCAGGCGTCACCATCCCCACAGCTTCAAATGGCATAGGAGCAGGTCGTGTTACGGCGCTCTTGCCGGTCTGGGCCCAGAAGAACATCGGCCCATGGTCAGTTTTCGGTGGTGCGGGCTATGCGATTAATCCGGGGGTGGGCAACCGCAACTACTGGACCGGGGGCGTTGCGATTTCCCGTCAAATGAATGACCGTGATTTAGTTGGCGTGGAGATTGACCGGACGGGAGCAGAGGAAGACGGCGGGCATGGAACCACCAGCTTTGGGCTCGGTATGATCCATCAGTTGAAGGCGCCATTCCGGCTCCTCGCCTCGGGCGGCCCGATTGTCGAAGACAGCACGGGCAAGACGGGTTACCACGCCTTTTTCGCGCTCGGCATAGACTATTGAGGAAGGCCCTCCATGATTGACCAATCCCGCCCCTTGAGTGCCGCCATAAAGGTGCCCGCTGTCACGCTGGGCTTTTGGATCAGCAAAATCCTTGCCACGACACTGGGGGGAACCGCAGGCGACACCGTGTCTATGAGCTGGAACAGGGGCTATATGGGTGGCACCGCGATATTGGGGGCGG
>JBBATT010000101.1:0-7835 GCA_040398605.1 Chakrabartia sp. | reverse complement strand
CCACGCAGATCACGCAGCGCAAGAAGCCAAACGAGGGTCACGCTTTCTTCGACGCAATCCAGGCATCAACCTGTTCTTCGAGGACGTCGAGCGGCACGGGTCCGTTCTTGAGCACTACATCATGGAAGCCACGGATGTCGAACTTATCCCCCAAAGCGGCCTGCGCCTTATCGCGGAGCGCGCTGATCTTCAGGCGACCCACCATATAGGCCGTCGCCTGACCCGGATAGATGATGTAGCGCTCAATGGCTTTGACGATGCCACCCGGCGCATCAGCCGAATTGTCTTCGACATATTTGATTGCCTGTTCGCGCGTCCAGCGCTTGTGGTGGAGGCCGCTATCAACAACGAGCCGGATCGCGCGGTGCAACTCCAGCTGGAGCCGCCCGAAATCGCGATAGGGGTCCGTATACAGCCCCATGTCCTTGGCGAGCTTTTCTGAATAAAGGCCCCAGCCTTCGGTATAGGCAGTGAACCCGCCGAAGCGCCGGAAGGGCGGCATTTCGGTGAGTTCAGTTTGGATCGTGCGCTGCAAATGATGGCCCGGCAGCCCTTCATGATAGAAGAGCGCTTCCACCTCGGTCAGCGGCATATCCGCCATGTCATAGAGGTTGGCATAATAGGTGCCGGGGCGCGATCCATCGGGCGAGGGGCCCTGATAAAAGGCCTTGCCCGCTGACTTTTCGCGGAAGGCCTCAACCCGCTTCACCGTCAACGGCGCTTTGGGCAGGATGCCGAAATATTGGGGAAGAAGCGCCGTGACGGCGTCACGCGCTTTTTCGGTTTCCGCCAGATACAGCGCACGGCCTTCTTCGGTGTTGGGCGCATAGAAGCGCTTATCCTCGCGCATGAACTTGAAGAACGCCGGAAGGTCGCCCTGGAATCCGGTCTTCTTCATGATCTCACGCATTTCGCCATGAATGCGCGCGACCTGATCAAGACCCAGCTGGTGGACCTGATCGGGCGTCATGTCGGTCGTCGTGTAATTCTTCAAAAGCTGCGCATAATAGCCTGCGCCATCCTTGAAGCGCCACACACCGTCATCGGTGCCGGCCAGCTTTTCCTGCCGCTCCATTTCTGTGACGAGGTCTACATAGGCTGGTTTAACCGAGGCCAGCAGCGCGTCTGCCCCTGCCTGAATAAGCGCGTCCTTTTCCGCCTGCGGAATGTCGAGTTTGGAAACCTTGGCCTTTAGATCAGCAAAAAGCGGCGCTTCGGTCCCCATCTTGGTGAAGGGGAAGCCGGTGATGACATTCTTCGCATCGGCAATGACATAGGGGTAAACCCATTTGGGCGGGAGAATGCCCTTGGCCGCACGCGTCTTTGACTGTTCGGTGGCCTGACGGATCCCGGTTCCCATGCCCTGAAGACGGCTGACATAGGCTTCGGCATCGGCCTTGGTATCGACGCGGTGGATGTTGATGAGGAAGGCGGGCAGCTCACTCTGCGCACCGTTCATCTGGTCATAGACATAGCCATAGCCGCGATACTTAAAGCTCGCGTCAGACCGGGCGCGGACCTTTTCAAACAGGCGGAAGGACAGGCGGCTTTCGGGCGAGAGCTTCGCTGGGTCAAAGCGCGTGCGCATCTCCTTCAGCGCCGCCATCTCCGCTGCATGGTCATTGGCCTCAGCGGCGTCGGTGAAGTCGTCCCATTTGCCGTAATCAGCATCTTTGATGCCGCGATAGGATTTGGACAAAGGGGAGCGCGCCAGCTGGTCCGCATCAAACTTTTCGAAGAACGCTTTCAGCTCAGCGTCCTGTGTCACAGCGGCAGGCGCCATATGGTGCGCATGATCCATCTGCGCGAACGCCACTTGCGGCGCGGACATCAGGGCGAAGAGCGATACGGCAATGAGCGAACGGGGCATGAGGGTCTCCTTCAAATAGCTTTATCTTGGTCTAGCGAATGGCCGCCGCATTGTCGGACAGGATGGCGCCGTCCTGCATTTCGACCACGCGTCCACACCGCGCTGCAAGTCCGGCATCATGGGTGATGATGAACAGCGTCGCACCTGTGTCGGCCTGACGGGCAAAGAGCAGTTCCATTATCTGCGCGCCCGTTTTTGCATCAAGATTGCCAGTCGGTTCATCGGCAAAAAGGATTTCGGGACGCGGCGCCAAGGCGCGGGCAATGGCGACGCGTTGCTGCTCCCCACCCGAAAGCTGGACGGGATAATGCCCGGTCCGCCCGGCCAAGCCGACGCGCTCCAGTTCAGCTGCTGCCCGGCCAAAGGGGTCTTCCATCCCTGCCAGTTCCAGCGGGACGGCGACGTTTTCCAGCGCCGTCATCGTCGGCAGCAGATGAAAGGCCTGCAAGATGATGCCAATCCGCCCGCGCCGCGCCTTGGCGAGGCCATCTTCATTGAGCGTGCCGAAATCCTGCCCACCGGTTTCAATCGTGCCGCCCGACGCGCGCTCCAACCCGGCAAGAACCGCCATCAGCGACGACTTGCCAGAGCCCGAGGGGCCGAGCAGCGCCACGGTCTCTCCTTGGCGAACCTCAAGGTTGATGCCCTTCAAAATATCAACCCGCGCCTCGCCTGTCCCAAGGCTAAGGGTGACATTGCGGGCATTCATCACAATATGGGGGAGAACGGCACGATGAGATTCTGGCACAGGGAAGCTTTCGGATGAAGCGTTTCAAGACATATGGGTTGGCTTTGGCAATTGTCCAAGCGTTGCTTTTCTTTTTCGCGACGCCGGCAATGGCGCGCGAGAAACTGGTGCTGGCCTTTGGCGACAGTCTAACGGCAGGCTATGGCCTGCAGGCGAACCAATCCTTCCCCGCCCAGCTTCAGGCGAGCTTGCGCAAACAGGGCCTCTCGGTGCGTGTCCACAATGCCGGGGTGTCGGGCGATACAAGCACGGCGGGCCGCGCGCGTCTCAACTGGGTGCTGACAAGCCTGAAGGCGAAGCCCGATCTGGTCATCCTTGAACTCGGTGCCAATGACATGCTCCGCGCGCTGCCGCCCGCTCAGGCCAAGGCGAATCTCGACGCAATGTTGGCGGAGTTGAAGCGTCGCAAAATCCCCGTGCTGTTCGCGGGGATGCGGGCCTCGCTCAACAACGACAAGACCTACCGGGCACAGTTTGATGGCATGTACCCCGCACTCGCCAAGAAACACGGCGTGCGCTTCTACCCCTTCTTCATGGACGGGGTAACGGGCAACCGGACGCTCTTGCTGAAGGACCAGCTCCACCCGACGGCGGCAGGTGTGGGCATCATTGTGCGGCGCATCCAGCCAATGGTCTTATCCGCGCTGCGCTAGGGCGTCTGCGACCTGCGCCAACCGTTCCTTCCCAAAGAACATATCGTCCCCGACAAAGAAAGTCGGGATGCCAAAGGCGCCCCGCGCCACCGCGCGTTCAGTATTGCTGACCAGCTCGGCTTTGACGTCATCCTGTTCAGCGGTCGCCATCAGCGTGTCGGCATCATGGCCTGCTTTGGCGAGCACGGCGTGAACCACCGTCCGGTCGGACAGGTTTTCAGCCGCCTCCCACATGGCCGTCATCAGCGTTTCGATGACCGCAGGCTGGATGCCCAGATGACCGGCCGCGACGACAACCCGCATGGCCGCCAGCGAATTGGGCGGGAAATGGGGGTTCATCTTGAAGTTGGACAGGGCGTTGGCCTCAATGAAGCGCTGGAACTCCAACTGGTCATAAGCGACCTTGGCCGGCACATCGGCATAGACCATCCAAGGCGGACGGTTGCCCGTCGCCTTCATCAACCCGCCGAGCAAGACCGGGACATAGACGGCCTCCGCCCCTGTGCGCGCGCAAAAGTCCGGCAGCACACGGTGGACAAGATAGCCATTCGGTCCGGCGATATCGAAGATGAATTCAAAGGTCTTGGTCATCGCTTTACCAGCTTTCCATCCAGGGTCTCAGGTCCAGTTCGTGCGTCCAGGCACTGCGGTGTTGCTTGTGAAGGGCCACGTAAGCCTGCGCAATAGCATCGGGTGATAGCACGCCATCCTTTGCCTTCAGCTCCTCAAAGTCCGGGCGCAGGCCGCGCACAAAGTCTGTGTCGATGCCGCCATCGATGATGCTGTGCGCTACATGGAGGCCCTGTGGCCCCAATTCGCGCGCCATCGACTGGGCGAGCATGCGGAGCGCCCCCTTGGCCCCTGAAAAGGCGGAAAAGCCAGTGCCGCCGCGCAGGCTCGCCGTGGCGCCAGTGAAAATGATGGTGCCCTGCCCGCGGGGGACCATGACGCGGGCAGCCTCCCGCCCCATCAGGAAACCGGCAAAGGCGGCCATTTCCCAGACCTTGCGATAGACTTGTGCCGTCGTTTCGCGGATGCCGAACCGGACATTGGCCCCGATGTTGAACACGGCGACGTCGATGGGGCCGATCTCAGCCTCAATGGTGTCGACCATGGCGATCATTTCATCTTCAAGGCGCGCGTCACCGGGAAAAGCGCGGGCGTCATGCCCTTGTGCCCGGATTGAAGCTGCAAGCGTCTCCAACTGGTCAGCATTGCGGGCGCGGCGGTTGACGCAGGCGACATAGCCTTCAGCGGCGAAGGCACGCGCGATGGCACCGCCTGTTGCGTCTCCTGCACCAATGATGAGTGCTGCTTTTGCCATGATGCGCCCCCTCCCTTTTACGGTTGCTTAGCAACGATGGGAGCGTTGGTCACGCAGGGTCTATGTCAGGCCTTTTCAAGCGTGCATTGCAACGGATGCTGGTTTTGCTTGGCATAATCGATGACCTGGCTGACCTTGGTTTCCGCCACTTCATAGGTGAAGGTGCCGCAGACGCCGACGCCCTTTTGGTGGACGTGGAGCATCACGCGCGTGGCCTGTTCCAGATCCATCTTGAAGAAGCGCTGCAGGCAATGGACGACAAACTCCATCGGGGTGTAATCGTCATTGAGCATCAGCACGCGATAGGGCTGCGGCTTTTTGGTCTTGTCGCGCGTTTTGGTCGCAACGCCAAGTCCGGTGCCGGTGCTGTCCTTGTCGGACCTATCTGACATGTGGGTGTGCATCATCATCGCTGAATATGGCATGTGACACCCCAAGGGCAAGCCACAGCTATGGATAATGAACGAAAAAGGGCCGCCCCGGTTTCCCGACGCGGCCCCCTTATTTTCCGGGAGAGGAAAATTTTCGCTTACGCGGCGAAGCGCGACTTCAACTGTTCCGTGGCCGCGGCATAGCGGTTCTGGATCGGCTGGGCGATTTCACCGGCCAGCTTCATGTAAAATTCGGTCGACTTCGAAAAGTCAGACACGATGGCGTCAAACTGACCACGGGCAAATTCGGTCTGCGCCTTCATCAGATCAACCGGCGACTGCATGCCGGCAAGCGACTTCATGTGCGCGGTCGTGGCTTCCCAGCTCTTTTTGCCGAGTTCGACATTGTGCTGAGTGACGTCTTGCAAACCCTTGGCAGCAGCCTTGCCCGAGGCAACGACTGCTTCAAGATTGGCCTTCTGGAATTCAACGGCTTCCTTTGAGATGTCGCCGGTCTTTTCAAAAGCGGCCTTCGCCTTGGCGGTCATGTCGTGGAACATCGTTGTTGCCTTTTCGCTCATGTCAGCGGCGGCGGTCTTGATGGTGTCTTCGGTCATCGTCACAAATCCTTGGTTGGTGGCCGCGTCCTTACGGACCGGCGCGTCTACGCCTGAAACAACAGGCTTCGGGGCCTTCGCCCTTGGTGCCGCCTTTTGGCGACCGGCGGTGTTTGCCGCCCCCTTTATGGTTGGTGCTTTATTCATGTTGCGGTGCACAATAAACGCGATTCATCCGGAGTGCAAGCACTTTTTGTGCAGTGCAACATAAGTCAGAAAATCAAGCTTTTGTGACGGTGTTAGCGCAATATGCGGCGGTAGAGAAACTCATCATCACGGTGATTGCCGACCATGAAATAGGTGTCGGCAATCCATTCAAATCCATAACGGTGGTAGAAGCGCTGCGCGCGCGTGTTTTCCGCCCAGACGGAGAGGATCATCTCATCGGCGCGGAGCGCGTCGGCTTCGGCAAGCGCCCAATCCATCAGCGTCTGCGCGACGCCGGTCCCTTGGTGCGTGGCCATCAGATAGAGCTGGCGCAGCTCCATGACCGCCTTGTCGCCGGGATCATAGTCGAGCGATCTATCCAGCCCGAGCTTGCAATAGCCGACCATTTGGCCGTCTTCTTCGGCCACGCGAAATTGGTAACGCGAGCTGGCGATCTGGTGGGCGACGCCACCCGGATCATACGCATGCGACAAAAAGGAGGCGAGGTCCTCCGGCCGGTACAAATGCCCGAAGGTTTCAACAAAGGAATTGCGGCCAAGGGCAACGAGCGCCGGCGCCTCTTCGACGCGCGGCGCCCGATAGGTGATCATGCCACGTCGGATAGCGTCAGCTGTTCATAACGGTCAAGGTGCCAGTCAGCCGAGCCGAACTGGCCTTCGATCATGGTGGCGCGCTTGAAGTAATGACCAATGGCCAATTCCTGCGTGATGCCGATGCCGCCATGCGTCTGCACCGCGTTCTGACCGACAAACTTTGCCGAGCGCGAGACCTTCGCCTTGGCAAGGCTGACCATCGCCTTGCGTTCAGCAGCAGGCAGATCAAGCTTCAGCGTGGCCATCAGCGTCATCGACATGATCTGTTCCACTTCGAGGAACATGTCTGCCATGCGATGCTGGAGCACTTGGAAGCGGCCGATCGGCTGGCCGAACTGCTGACGCTGCTTGGAATAATCCAGCGTGCCTTCATGCAGCTTGCGCGTGACACCACAGGCTTCACCGCACACAGCAACAGTCGCTTCGTCAACAATCTGTTCAATGAGATCAATGCCGCCGGTCAGAAGTGCATCACCGGGGATGGCGACGTTTTCGAAATAGACTTCCGATGCCTGGAAGCCATCAACCGTCGGATAATCACGGCGCGTGATGCCAGCCGACTTGGCGTCGATCAGGAACAGGTCAACCCCGGCGCGTTCGCGCTGGCTGCCGCCGGTGCGTGCCGTCACCAAAAGATGCGTCGCCCAGGGCGCTGCATAGACAACAGCCTTGTGGCCGTTGAGGACATAGCCCGCGCCGTCCTTCTTCGCCGTCGTCGAGATATTGGCAAGATTGTAGCGGCCCTTGGGTTCGGCATAGGCAAAGCCGATGATGACATTGCCACCGATGATTTCGGGGATGACGGCATCAGCGAAAGCGCCGCCCGCAGCCTTCAGCGCACCGCCGCCAATGACGACCGTCTGGAGATAGGGCTCAATCGCAATAACCTTGCCGAGCTCTTCCATCATAATCAGATTTTCAATTGCGCCGCCGCCAAGGCCGCCCTGCTCTTCCGAGAAAGGCGCCGACAGGATGCCCAGTTCGGTCGCAAGTGCGCGCCAGATGCCGGGATCACGCCCTGCATCGCTGGCAAGCATCTTCTTACGCGATTCAAAGTCATAAGTGTCCGCGAGGAAACGGGCGAGCGTGTCGCGCAGCATGTCCTGCGTGTCGGTGTAATTGAAATCCATGGTTGCCTCTCTCCAAATACCCCCCCTCCCGCCTGCGGGAGGGGCCGGGGGTGGGCGTGTTGCCCTGAAAGGCGCGTGGTGCGCGCCCCACCCCTATCCCCTCCCGCAAGCGGGAGGGGGATTGATTGCCTTAAAGTCCGAGCACCATCTTTGCGATGATGTTGCGCTGGATCTCGTTCGACCCACCGTAAATCGTCGTCTTGCGCATGTTGAAGTAGAACGGCGCCGAACGGTTGGCATATTCCGGACCAATTGGGTGCTCATTGTCACCTTCACCAAAGCCACGGAAGTAAGGCGCGCCATAATGGCCTGCCGCTTCCAGCGTCAGTTCGGTGATGCGCTGCTGGATTTCGGACCCCTT
>JBBATT010000100.1:0-7916 GCA_040398605.1 Chakrabartia sp. | reverse complement strand
ATGGCGAAACCACGCTCCTCTTTCGAATCAGCCGCAAGCTCATCTGGCGGACAGAAACCAGCGGCTCCTGCGGCGACGTCGCACACGGCGATGCGCTCATCACCCACCAATACTCCAGCCGCCTGTGCAAAGGCGACATCGCGCGCACGGCGAATTTGCAGGTGGGCTTCGAGTCAGGGTCATGCGTGATTGGGGCGTTTGTGCCTTACAGGAAGAACTGAGCGCAACTCACCCCTTATACAACCCGTCAATCCGCTCGCCATAAACCTGCCGGATGACGTGACGGCGGATTTTCAAACTCGGCGTCAGCATCTCATTGTCGGTCGTAAACGCGTCGGGTGTCAGCGTGATCTTGCGGACCTTCTCGGTGGTCGCGACCTGCGTGTTCACCCGATCAACTGCCGCCATGATCGCCGCGCGGAAAGCGGGGAGATCGCAGAGCGCCTTCAGGTCATAAGGCTCACCATTGGTCTGTGCCCATTCCACGGCCCATTCGGGATCGGGGATGATCAGGCCGACAAGGTGGGGGCGTTTGTCGCCGGAGACCATCGCCTGGAAGATTTCAGGCTGAAGCGTGAGCATGCCTTCCACCTTTTGCGGAGAGACATTTTCGCCCTTGTCGTTGACGATGATATCCTTCTTGCGGTCGGTGATTTTGATGCGGCCTTTCTCATCAATCTCCCCAATATCGCCGGTGTGCAGCCAGCCATTTTGGATGGCGCGCGCGGTTTCCGCGTCGTTGCGCCAATAGCCGTGCATGACGAGTTCACCGCGCACAAGGATTTCGCCGTCGTCGGCAATCTTCACTTCCACATTCTTGAGCGGTGGGCCGACCGTATCCATCTTCAGCCCAACCTTGGGCCGGTTGCAGGAGATGACAGGTGCGGCCTCGGTCTGGCCATAGCCTTGCAGCATGGTGAGGCCGACGGCGTGGAAGAAGATGCCAATTTCCGGATTGAGCGGCGCGCCGCCTGAGACCATGGCTTTCAGCCGCCCGCCAAAACGCTGCTGGATCTTGGGGCGGAGCGTGCGGTTGAGCAGCGCGTTCATCGGCCGGTCCCAAATGGGCATGCCGCCCGCCAGATCCTTGGCCCCAAGGCTGAGCGCGCGGTTGAGGAGAAGCTGGACGACCTTGCCCTGCTTTTCCATCTGCTTGAGGATGCGGGCGCGCAGCACCTCAAACAGGCGCGGCACGACGACCATCAGGGTCGGGCGCACTTCCTCAATATTGGAGGCAAGCTTTTCGATGCCTTCCGAATAATAGATCTGAGCCCCCAGTCCGACGGGGAAGTGCTGACCACCGCTATGTTCATAAGCGTGGGAGAGCGGCAGGAAGGAGAGGAAGATTTCCTCATCCCAGCCAAAGTCTTCGGTGATGACTTCGACACAGCCTTCGACATTGCAAAGGATGGCGCCGTGATGCTGCTGCACGCCGCGCGGCGCGCCGCCGGTGCCGCTGGTGTAGATGAGGCAGGCAAGGTCTTCGCGCTTAAAGGTCGCAGCGGCGGCACAGGCCTCCACATCCGCATTCTTGCCGACCATTGCATCCCAGCTGTGGATGGCAACGCCGGTCGACTGGCCCACGCGCAGTTCTTCAATGCCAATCAGGTGATGCGCGCGTGTGGCGCGGAGGGCTGCGGGCATAACCGACTGGGCGAGCTTGTTGGTCGAAACGACAATCGCGCTGGCGCCGGCATCCTCAATAATGTGCTGATGATCGCGCTCGGTATTGGTGGTGTAGGTCGGCACAGTGACGCAACCTGCGGCCATGATGCCCAAATCGGCGATGAACCATTCGGGCCGGTTTTCGGACACGAGCATCACGCGGTCGCCGGGTTCCAGCCCGATGTCTTTCAGCGACTGCGCAAAGGAGGCGACTTTCTGTGCCGTTTCCGCCCAGCTGATCGATTGCCAGCTGCCGCCCTTCTTCGCCCAAAGGAAAGGGGCATCGCCCTGTTCCTTTGCGCGCGTGAAAAACATTGTCACCAAATTTGGGAAATGTTCAAATTCCCGCATGTGTCCCAACTCCTGCTAACCCAGATGCGATATCGGGTCGTTTTGCCCGCTATTCGCTTATGCCAACACCTTCGCTTCTTGGGTCGCCCGCTGCAACCCATCCGTCCGCTGTTTTTTGTGCCGCATTGGCTTTGGATGACATTTTGCCATTCGTCACAACCATCCGCCCAAAGGCGGCAAGCTCATTCGACTTGGCAGCAAGCGGCGTGTTCGCTTCAACGATGATCGCTTCACCGCCGAAGAAAATGTTGGGCGCGGCAATCGCTTCCTGCACAGGCAGACCCCAATCGAGATGCGCGATCAGCGTCTTTGCGACTTGCATGATGATCGTCTTGCCGCCCGCAGCCCCCGCTACGAAAATCGGCTTACCGTCTGCATCATAAACAATTGTCGGCGACATGGAGGACAAAGGCCGCTTGCCCGGCTGCGGACGGTTGGCAACCGGCGCGCCATCCTTTTTCGGGGAAAAGGTGAAGTCGGTCAGTTCATTGTTGAGGACATAGCCATTGGCGACCAACTGGCTGCCGAACGGACCTTCAACGGTGGACGTCATCGATGCCACACCACCGAACCGGTCAGCCGCGACAAAGTGCGTCGTGCCCGCGACTTCGCTAGAAATGGCGGCTGTGCGCGGCTCTGCCCCCGGCGGTGTTCCGGCAGAGTAGCTGGGCAAAGAGGTTGTTTCGGAAATCAGGGCTGAGCGGCTGGCAATATAGCCCTTATCGAGCAGACCGGCGACGGGGACCGACACAAAGTCCGGATCACCCAGATATTTCTCCCGGTCAGCATAAGCGAGCAACATAGCTTCCGCGATGAGGTGCCAGGATTTTGGATCATCTTTGCCGAGCGCCTTCATGTCGAAACGCTCTAGCATGCCGAGCAGCTGAAACACCGTCGTCGCACCGGACGAAGGCGGGCCCATGCCGCACAATTTGTAGACGCGGTAGGTTGTGCACACCGACGCGCGGTCCTTCGTCTGATAGCTTGCGATATCCTTCAGCGTCAGTGGCGCGGCATTCTTTGGGGCGTTGCTCACAGCATCGGCAATCGCGCGGGCATTCTGGCCCCTATAGAAGGCCGACGGCCCCTTCTTCGCAACAGCGCGGAGCAGCTTTGCCAGCTCCGGATTGCGGACCACGTCCCCCGCCTGCTTGGGGCGGCCATCCTGAAAATAGATGGCCTTGGTCGCGTCAAAGCCATCCCAAAGGGGCGAGACCAGTTTGATCACACCGGCCAGACGCGGCGTGACGACATAGCCGTCCTCCGCCAGCTTGATGGCCGGATCAAACAGCTTGGCCCATTTGAGCTTACCCCATGTCTTATGGGCCTTGGCCGCGAGCGCAATGTTGCCGGGCACGCCGACCGAATGGCCGCCAAGGAACGCGTCACGGTACCCAAGCGGTTGTCCGTCCGGCCCCATGAACCGATCTTCACGGGTCGCAGCAGGCGCCGTCTCCCGCCCGTCAATCGTCGCCGGAAGGCCCGTCTTTGGATCGTTGTAGATGAAGAAACCGCCGCCCCCGATGCCGGAAGATTGTGGTTCGACCACCGAGAGCGCCAGCATCATGGCGAGCGCTGCGTCGGCGGCACTTCCACCTTGGCGGAGCATCGCGATGCCAGCTTCGGCCGCACGGGGATCTGCGGCAGAAACCGCGCCCCGTTCAGCGAGTACGGCATTGGGAAGAAGGAGAAAAAGGACGAAGCTGAGGATGATTTTTTTCATAAAAATCAACCTAGCCACCTTTACCGTTCGGACAACCCCTATCGGGCATCAACGCCAACGGCCTGTGCAACGTTTTTAAAGCCATCCCGCACCAACAGCGCCTCCAGCCCCTTGTTGATGCGCCGCGCCAGGCCCGGCCCTTCATAGACGAGCGCCGAATAGATTTGGATGAGCGAGGCCCCGGCGCGGATTCGGGCATAGGCATCCTCTGCACTGGCAATGCCGCCCGCCCCGATCAACGGCAGCACGCCGCCCGTTGCCTTGGCAAAGTCGCGCACGCGGTGCTGGGCGAGATCGCGCAAGGGTGCGCCCGAAAGCCCGCCGCCTTCCGCCGCATGACCCGACTTCAAAGCGGGCCGCGAGATCGTTGTGTTCGAAACGATCAGCGCGTCGACCATGCCGACCGACAGGCGAGCAATAGCATCGATGTCGGCAGGCTCCAGATCAGGCGCCACCTTCAAGAAAACCGGCGGCCCATCTGCCTGTCGCGCCTCTCGTACCGCCAAGAGCAGTTCGGTCAGAGCGCCTTCGTCCTGCAGCGCGCGCAAGCCTGGGGTATTGGGGGAGCTGATATTGACGGTCAGGTAGGAGGCGACCGGCGCCATTTGCCGCACACCCGTCGCATAGTCGGCGATGCGATCAACGGCGTCCTTATTCGCCCCAATATTGACGCCGATCAGGCCCTGGCCCTGCGAGGCCTGCAAGCGTGGCAAGGCCGCTGCCTGTCCGCCATTGTTGAAGCCCATGCGGTTGATGACGGCGCTGTCTTCAACCAACCGGAACAGGCGCGGCTGCGGATTGCCCGCCTGCGGCAGCGGCGTCAGCGTGCCGACTTCGACAAAGCCGAACCCGGTGCCCAGCATCTCCACCGGCACCTCGGCATCCTTGTCATAGCCTGCCGCCAGACCGACGGGATTTGGAAAGTGCAACCCGGCCACCTGCGTGGACAAAACAGAACCCGTCAAAGGCGGACGATGGCCCCCGAACAGCTTGATGGCAGCAAGGCTGAGGCGATGGGCGCGTTCGGCATCAAACGCGAACACGAAGGGGCGAACGAAGGGATAAAGCGACATGCGACTCGGCTTAGCGGCTTCGAGTCGCGAGGGAAACAGGGAGTATAATTGAACCACATCGGCGCGAGTCGTTTCGTGCAACCGGTTTCCAAAAGAAATTAGATGCAGGTTATTATTCTTTTTTGGGCGATTTTTCTCGAATAATGTCGATTCTTTTCAATTTCGTCGATTTCCTCCAATTCGGCATCATTGCTGAGGCGTATCAGGCATTTGCGACCCGAAGGACTCCTTCTTTAGGATCCTTTATTCAACTTCATTGGCCGACGCCTTCGGGTGTCGGCCTTTTTTTTAAGCTTCGTTGCGCTATCTTTGCGGACGATCGCTTTTGGATCCTGTCTGGTTTGCGTTGCGCGTCTCGTAAAACGGGGTCCCTCTTCTTGCTCAATCTGATCTACGCTGCACCGGCTCCAGCATTGGCGGACTATATCTCCGCCTTCTACCTGTTCGAGACCGATGAGCCGCATTTCTCGGACATTGAGCGGGCGGATATTGCCCAATTGCGCTTCAGTCTCAGCGGCAGCGGGGACATCAGCTTTGGGCCGAACGATACGCAGTCCTTTTTACCGGTCACGCTCATTGGTCCCCGCATGACAGCGTCGACATTACGGGTGTCGGGTCCGGCGACCTGCTTTGGCATGGGGTTGCTTCCGGCGGGTTGGTGTGCGCTCACGGGTCTTCCCGCGCATGACTTTGCCAACCGGCTCGTCGATGCTTGTGGTCAGGTCTCGGGCGATGTGGCCGCGCTGCGAGACGCGATGGTGGCGGCAGGATGTTTTCAGGACATGGTTGAGGCAAGCGAGCGATTTGTTGCCGATGCTGTGTCGAAAGCAGAAACGCCGCCCTTCCGCCTCATCCGAGCGGTCGATGCTTGGTTGGAAACCAACATGGACCCGGACGTTGGAGACCTGGCCGAAAAGACCGGTCTATCGGCGACACAGCTGCAGCGGCAGCTCAAATCTGTTTATGGTGCCAGCCCCAAACTGCTCGCCCGGAAATATCGCGCGCTCAAGACAGCAGTCCGCATCGCCAATGGCGACGGGGTCTGGCAGGACTATGTGGGTGGCACCTATTATGACCAGTCGCATTGCATCCGCGAAATCAAGACCTTCACCGGCGTCACACCGGAAGCGATCCGCAAAACGCCGCGATTGACCAAGGCCACCTTTGAACGACACAAGTTAAAGGGAAAGATTTCCACGCTGGCGACTGAAATCTGATGGAGTGGCAGTTCGCCTCTCCCGCGCCCGCCCTCGCCCCGGTCCTCGGTTCTTATTATCTCGCGACGACCCGCCATCTGACGGTGGATGACCGGCAGCGGGCCGACACCGGACACCTGCACTTCTTCTTGGAAGGCAGCGGCTATAAGGACTTTCCCGGCATCCGCCGTCAGGCCAATCTGGTGAGCTTGAGCGGCCCTTCCTCCATCTATCAGGGATATGCGCTCAATGGTCCGGCGCGGCTGTTTGGCATCAGCCTACTGCCGCGTGCTTGGGACGGCATGGTGCCCTGCACGGCCGATAGCCTGTCCGATCGGGGGTGCAATGCAGTCGAGCTCTTCGGCCCTTCGGTCCTCGATCTGCATCACAAGCTGCGCGGCTGTGAGACACTGGCGGCGATGGCCCCCATTGCCGACGCCTTTTTTCAACAACGCAGCTCTCGCATCGCGAAGGGGCATGACAGCGTGGTCGAAGGCATAAGGCTCTGGCTGTCCGAGGTGTTGGCGCCTGACCTGGCCCATCTGCATGATCGCCTTGACCTGTCTGACCGACAGCTCGCGCGCATCTCCAATCGCTATTGGGGGGCGCCGCCCAAGTCCCTCGCGCGCAAATACGCAGCACTGCGCACAGCCTCGCTCATCATTGAACAGGGCGGTGTGCCCCCGCCCGAAGCGCTGCGCCATTATGCTGACCCGTCGCACCTCATCCGTGAGGTCAAGCGCGTGACTGGTCAGACGCCCCGCCAGCTTCGAACACAGGCCAGCCCCATCCTAAGGACGGCACTACACCCGTCCAATTTGTGGGAATTGCAGGACCGGGGTTGTAATTCGGACTAATGCGGTCCAATTACCCCTCATGCGCCTTTCGAGTCTTGCCGATTATGCGGTTGTCATGATGTCCGCCTGCGCCCGCCATTGCGGGGGCACGCGAACCAATGCCGGTCAACTTGCTGAAGAAACAGGGATTCCCCTGCCCACTGTGCAAAAGCTGGTGAGCAAATTGTCGGCTGCCGGACTGCTGCGATCTGTCCGCGGAGCCGGCGGCGGGTTCAAGCTCGCACGCCCGGCGGCCGCCATCAGCGTTGCCGAAATCGTCGAAGCCATTGAAGGACCCATCGCCATGACCGCCTGTGTTGACCATGACCGGCAGGAATGCGCGCTGGAAAAAGACTGCGCCGTTCGTCCGCACTGGCAGGTGATCAATGCGACGGTCCGCGACGCACTGGCGGGCGTTCCGTTGACCCGCCTTGTGGAGACCCGGGCATGACTGACCATCAGATCAAGGATCAGGCCGCACGCGACGCCGCCGCCTCTGTTGCCGATTATGAGCATGGCTGGTCATCGGACATTGAAACCGATTTCGCGCCCAAGGGGCTGACCGAAGACACCGTCCGCTTCATTTCTAGCAAGAAGAATGAGCCTGAATGGATGCTCGACTGGCGTCTGAAGGCGTTCCGCCTATGGCAGACGATGGAGGCGCCGGACTGGGCCAAGCTCAACGTCCCGCCCATCGATTATCAGGACGCCTATTATTACGCCGCGCCCAAGGCGAAGAAGACGCTCGCCTCGCTGGATGAAGTCGATCCCGAAATCCTGCGCGTTTACGAAAAGCTGGGCATCCCGATTGAAGAGCAAAAGGTGCTCGCGGGCGTCGAAGGCGCGCGTCGGGTTGCGGTGGATGCTGTGTTCGACAGCGTCTCGGTTGCCACCACCTTCCGCGCCGAGCTTGAAAAAGCAGGCGTCATTTTCCGCCCCATCTCGGAAGCGATCAAGGAATATCCGGCGCTGGTGAAGAAGTGGCTCGGCAAGATCGTGCCGATGCATGACAATTACTTCGCCACGCTCAACTGCGCGGTCTTTTCGGACGGGACGTTCGTCTACATCCCCG
>JBBATT010000099.1:0-7953 GCA_040398605.1 Chakrabartia sp. | reverse complement strand
GATCAGCTTCACCGCCGTCTCCCGCGCCAATCGGACGGGATAGCGGACGAGGTTTTCCACCAGCGCATCCACGGGGCCCGGCGACTTCACATCGCTGCCCGGACGTATGGCAAAGGCATCGCCCAGCACAGAGCCGGGGCGCTGCCGCCCCTTCACACGGTTGGTGACATTCTCCCCATGGATAACCTGCAACCAGCCAAGCCCATCTTCAATCTGATGCATGGCAAAGGCTTCGTGCAGCAGCGCATGGGGACGGGCCCAGATGGTCCGGAAACCCTCCGGGCGCTCCAGCACGGAGGCGAAAGGATTGCTCTCATCCCGCGCGCTAAACACCCAGCCATCGCGCCAGGAAACGCCATCGGGAAAGTTGAGCGCGGTGCCCGGCGTCACGGTGCGGGCATGGCGTTGCAGCCGCTCCACAAAGTCCCGCGCAATCGCATCATCATTGTCGAGCCGCGTCGTCAGCACCGTCTCACTGTCGGGCCTCACCTGCGCGCGGACATCATCAACGACCGTGTCGAGCGGCATATCCTCGCGGTAGAGATCGACGAAGGGAAACTCTTTCTGGCAGCGCGCAATCCGCTCGCGGAACGGCGCCGGCGTCGCTGTGTCGAAATAGATGATCCAGATGAAGTCACGGTTGGTCTGTGCCGCCACAGCAGGCAGGCAATATTGTTCAAAGATATCAAAGCGCCGTTCGAGCCAACCGGTGCGGGAACGGATTTCCGCCTCCCGCCCCTTGGTCGGAACGTTGAAGCGGGTGAGGATCACATGGGTCAGATCTGTCATGGCGGCCCCTATCGCTTCACTTCAATCGCACTTGGCCCGTGTCGCCATTCTGCGCGGCGGGACCAGGCTTGGCCCCATTCCCGCGCGTTCTTTTCAAAGCGCGCCGGCCGCAGGCGGCTAAGCAATCCAAAGGCATAAGCGCGGATGCCAACATGGGCGACGCAGGCGATCCGCCCAATCGCGCCGCCAATCGGTCCCGACTGGCTTTGCACAAGGCCGATGCGCGCGCCCATGACATAGACAATCTTGCTCGCATGGCTGGCAGCACTCTTGCCGCCATGGTGAATGATGCTGGCCTCCGGCGTCATCAGTGGCTTGGCCCCGGCAGCGCGTGCGCGGGCGCACAGGTCAGCCTCTTCGCCATACATGAAGAAGCGCGCGTCAAAGCCGCCAAGGTCATTCCAGAAGCTGCGTTCCATCAGTAGGAAACAGCCCGCGACAATGTCCACGTGGCGCACGGTGTCGCGCGGCCAGTGGCCCATGCCTTCGGGGTTGAAAAACTCAAACCGGGACAGCGCGCCGCGCAGGCCGACCGCGAAGGAAAAGGCGCTCCAAGGCGTGATCCGTTTCCACACCGAGGTCGGGTTGAGCCTCCCATCTTCCCACAGCGTGCGGGCACCCCACAGCTTTGCCGACGGGTTGACGCGGGCAAAGGCGACGATCTTATCAATCGCGCCATCGAGAACAACGGTGTCGGTATTGAGGAGGAGGAGATAGCGACCGGTGGCGACCTTAGCCGCGATATTATTCGCTTTGGCAAAGCCGTGATTGTCGCTTTCGACGATCACCTTCACCTGCGGAAATTCTGCGGCAATGGCATCCGCTGAGCCATCGGCTGAGCCATTGTCGACAAGGATGAGTTCGAACGACGTGTCGCGCGTTTCGGCGAAAACGGACCGCAGACACGCCAGCGTCATGTCGCGCGTGTTCCAGTTGACCATCAGGATCGACAGATCTGGAGGAGCGTTCGTCATGCGAATGGCCCGTGCTGGAAATTGGAGAGGCGGAGGCAGCTTTCGCGCACCCCCGCCTGTCCGTTCCCCAAATTCGTCAGAGCTTTGCGGGGACCGAAGCTGCCGGCTTGGCGGCGGGCGCCCCCGGGGCCTTGGGCGGTGCAAAGCCCGCCTGATAGGTTACAGCGTCGCGACGCTTTTTGACTTCAGCTTCAAGTTCCTTAGTCGCGGCTGCCTGAATGGCCTTATTGCCCAGCATCCGCATGGCGACGTTGGTCGCCTCATCACCCGAAACCGGCTGAGCCTTGCTGTCGGTAACAACGTTGGCGGAGACGGCGCCATTGGCAGGCACCACGAACACTTCACCAGCAGGCAGGCCGACAATTTTAGTCGCCATTTCCGGCGGCACCTGCAGCGTATCGAGCTGGGTCGGCTGGCGACGATATTGGATATCGTTGTCGATCAGCCACTTTTCGACATCGGTCATCGACTTCAGCGGAGCCAGCTCTTGCAGCTTCTTCGGGTCCTTGGGCACGGGGAAGATGATCTGGTCCACCGCCAACACCTTGCGGTTGGCAAACAGCGTCGGGTTTGCGGCGATGAAGGTCTTGGCTTCCTGAAGGCTCGGCTTCTTCGCAGATGTCGCGATGCTCTTTTGCAGAAGTTCGACCAGAACCTGTTCTTCAGCACGCTGCTTCATCAAGACGAATTCGGGCGAATCATCCAATTTCTTTTCCCGCGCAAGATCTGCAAGAATGCGGCGGTCGATGATCCGCTGAAGGGCGGCCTGCTCATAAGGTTTGCGCGCGGCACCGCTAGGCAACTGTGCGCCGCTCAATTCGGCATTGAGTTCATGGATGGTCACATCCTTGCTGTCGACACGGGCGACGGTCTGACCTTCCGGGATGCTGTCCGATCCGCTGTTGCCACAGGCAGCGAGGCCGATGGCGGCAGACGCCAGAAGCATGAAAGAAAACGTCTTGCGCATTGTAACTCCCCTCGAAGGACCGGGCGACCGCCGGACCGGAATGAGGTCGGGCTAAACGTGCACCCCGCAACGGGCAAATGAAATGCGCCTTAAATTCCTGTCATCCAGCCCCATTCAAAGCGCGCGGATGAGCCGGGTGGCAACTGCAATCCAGGCGGGATCATCAAAAATCTGCTGCTTGGCCCCGGCACCGAGTGGCAGGATCTGGAGCCGGGCATTCTGCCGCCCGATCAACCGCCCAAACACATAGCGACCCGCCGGACGGGGCACGAGCACATCGCGGTTGAGCGCCGCTGCAAAACCGTCGGGTGCCAGCCGCGTACACCAGATTTGGTCACCGGCCCGATAGTCACCGACGCCTGCTTCGACCAAAACGGCAATGGACCCGGCGTCTGGTGCGGGCGCAGCGGCCACCTGTTCATGGCGCGGGGCGCTGGCCCCGTCGGTGCCAAGGATGGCGGCAACAGGCAGGTCCGCACGCGCGGGCAATTCGACAAGATCCCCCGCATCGACCCCCAAGGCTGTGGCAATCCGATTGAGCCAATCAACCGACACGGTGCGCGTGCCGGTTTCCAGACGCCCAATGGTTTGCGCGGTCGTGGGCGGAGCGCATCGCTCCCCGACTTCGGCCAAAGTCAGCCCCTTGGCCCGGCGCACTTCGCGGATGCGTGTAATCATGGCAGTCCTCAATAACCGTATTGGTTAGTTCAGTAGCTCATAATTCACCATCTCGACAAGCCCTAACTGTGTTGCTTTGGCCGGTGCGGCTGTTTAGCTTGGCGTCAACGAAACAGAGGAGAGTGACAATGGCACAAGCGGTCTGGGCAAAGCGCGACGCGCTCACAACAATGAACGTCACGGACATTGAGATGCCCCCGCTGGCCGATGGCGCTGTCCGCCTGAAGGTCGAAAGCTTCGCTGTGACCGCCAACAATGTCACCTATGCGGTGATCGGTGACATGTTCCAATATTGGAACTTCTTCCCCGCGCCGGATGGCTGGGGCATCGTCCCCATGTGGGGCCATGCGACAGTGGAAGCCTCCAACTGTCCTGACTTTGCCCTGGGCGAACGCGTCTACGGCTATCTCCCTATGGGCACGCATCTCGATGTTGTGCCCGTTGGCATCTCCGCAGGCGGCTTCACAGATGGCGCGGCGCACCGCCAGCCAATGAGCATGTTCTACAACCAATATAGCCGCTTAGCCGCCGACCCGGAGCATGATCCGGCCAATGAAGATGCGCGGATGATCTATGGCCCGCTGTTCAAGACCGGTTTCCTGATTGAGGATTTCTACCGCCGCAACAGCTGGTTCGGGGCGGACGCGCTCATCTTGTCGAGCGCATCGTCCAAGACAGCCATGGCGCTTGCCCATTGTGCTAAGCTCGCCTCGCCTCATGTCCGACGCATCGGCCTCACCTCGTCCGGCAATGTCGATTTCGTGAAGGCGTCAGGCATGTACGATGATGTGGTCGCTTATGAGGATGTCGCCACGCTTGCGCCGCACGCCGGCGTCTTTGTGGACTTTGCTGGCAACGCCAAGCTGGTCCACGCCGTGCACACAGCTTTGGGCGATCATCTCAAATATTCGAGCACAGTGGGCGCCACCCATGTCGGCGCGCAAGGGTCTGGCGGCGCGCCCCTCCCCGGGCCGCAGCCAGTCCTCTTCTTTGCCCCCACCGAAGCGTTGGAAACCATCAAGGCGCTCACCCCCGCAGGCTTTGCCAAAGCCGTCGGCGGCGCTTGGGCAAGCTTTGTCGCAACGGCCAAGGGCTTTATGAAGGTCGAGCATCGCGACGGACTGGCGGCGGCGGTGGACGTGTTTCAGGCTACGCTTGTGGGCCAGCAGAACCCCGATACGGGGGTTGTTGTTCGGCCATAAACAACACCGTTTGGGCTGAGCCTGTCGAAGGCCCCTAATTCCAATCCCCGGCCTTCGCCATCCACACAGACAGTGCCGCAATCGCGGCTGTCTCGGCGCGCAGGATGCGGGGCCCAAGCGAGACGCCGACAGCCTGCGGCAGCGCCTTGATCGCGGCGCGTTCGTCGGCGTCAAAGCCGCCTTCGGGGCCAACAAGGATCGCAGCAGGCCCCGGCTTTGCGACCTCGGCAAAAGGCACGCCGCCTTCTTCATCGGCGAAATAGAGCGTACGGTCCGCAGGCCAATCGCGCAGCAGAGCGGGCAGCTTCACCGCCTCTTCGATGCGCGGAAGCGCCGTGCGGCCGCATTGTTCGGCGGCTTCCACCATCGTTGCGCGCAGCCGATCCATGTTGAGCCGCTCCACAATCGTCCGCCGTGTGATGACCGGGCGGTAAAGCGCCACGCCCAGTTCACACGCTTTTTCGACCACCATGTCGAGCCGCGCCTTTTTGACGGGGGCGGCCAAGAGCCAAAGATTGGGCACATCCTCACGCGGGCGCAATAGCGCGACGACGCGCAGCACCATGTCGCGTTTGCTGGTCGCCGCAACTTCAGCGAGCCATTCGCCCGTTTGATCGTCGAACAGCTTAACCGGAGCACCTTCCTTCAGGCGCATGACGTTGGACAGATAATGCGCCTGCCCGCCCTCGATGCGCACATCGGCGCCTTCGGAAAGACGCGCCTCAACAAAGAGGCGGGGTGTGGATTGGGGTGGCCAGGCCGGTGTCGCGGGCATAAGAGCGGTTAGCATGAACGCGCGCCGAAATGAAACCTCGACATCTGAAACCTTTGCGGTGCCCGATATCGAACTGACTGGCCTGATGCGCGTCCTGCCAAATGCTGCACGCCCCTATGCCTCGCTGGCGCGGCTCGACCGGCCGATTGGCTGGTGGCTGCTTTTTTGGCCCTGTATTTATGGGCTTGGCCTGGCCGGGGGGCTGCCACAGCGCTGGGATCTGGCGTTCTGGATGTTGCTCGGCGCCATTGCGATGCGCGGCGCAGGCTGCGTCTATAATGACATTGTTGATCGTGATCTGGATGCGCAGGTGGAACGCACCCGCAACCGTCCGGTCGCCAGTGGTGCGGTCAGCGTCACCAAGGCGTGGGTCTGGCTCGTGTCGCTCTCACTGTTCGGGCTGGTGTCGCTGCTCCAGTTTCGCTGGACGGCAGAGCTTGTCGCGCTGGCCAGCCTCGCGCCCGTCGCTGCCTATCCCTTCATGAAGCGGATCACATGGTGGCCGCAGGCTTGGCTTGGCCTTGTCTTCTCCTGGGGGGCGCTGGTCGGCTGGATGGCGGTGGCGGATGCAGCCCTGCCCATGCTACTCATCTATGCGGGGTCGATCTTCTGGGTGATTGGCTATGACACCATCTACGCATTGCAAGACCGCGAGGATGACGCGCTGATCGGCATCCGGTCGTCGGCGCGTGCGCTCGGCGGCAGCGTCAAGCTTGGCGTGGCGCTGTTTTATGCGCTCGCCCTTTTGCTGTGGAGCGCTGCCATCTGGCAGGTCCGGCCACAGATGCTGGCGCTGGCCGCCTTGGTGCCGGCCGCCCTGCATTTCGTCTGGCAGGTCGCCTCGCTGCGCGTGGAGGATGGCAGCGATGCACTCGCCAAGTTCCGCTCTAACCGCTTTGCCGGACTGCTGGTGGCACTGGCGATGGCAACGGTCGGCGCTTCGGCTTGAGCCTTTGCGGCCAAACGCCTAAGCGGGGGCCATGCTGAACACTGATCAGGCGCGGGACCGCGCCGCCGACCTCGTTGCCCGTGCCCTTAAAGCAGGCGCCGACGCCGCCGATGCCATCTATGTTGCGGATGCCGCAACAGGCGTGCAGGTGAGGCTTGGCGCGCTTGAAGACGTTCAACGCTCCGAAGGCGAAGAGATTGGCCTGCGTGTTTTTGTCGGCAGGAAATCGGCAAGCGCCTCGTCGTCTGACCTGTCGGTTCACGCGATGGAAAAGCTGGCGGAACGCGCCGTCGCTATGGCGGGACAGGCCCCCGAAGATGAATTTGCAGGGCTCGCCCCGCAAGACCGTCTGATGACCGGCACACCCGCCCGTTTTGATATTGATGACGGCGGTGACGTCTCTCCGCAGGATCTGCGCGCCCGTGCTTTAGAGGCTGAAGATGCGGCCCGCGCCGTCTCTGGTGTCACCAATAGCGAAGGCGGGTCGGCCAGCGCTGGCCGCGCGCTGATTGCCCTTGCGACCAGCGGCGGCTTTGCCGGCAGCTATTCCGGCTCAAGCCACGGCGTCTCGGCCAGCGTGCTGGCCGGTGAAGGCTCTGACATGCAGCGCGATTATGCGTGGCATTCGACGCGGCATCTGGGTGATCTGGATGATGCAACCAAGATCGGGCGCGAAGCCGGCGAGCGGGCCATTGCGCGGATGAACCCCGTCCGCCTGAAAAGCGGGCCGATGCCTGTCATCTTTGATCCACGCGTTTCCGGCGGCATCGTCGGCCATTTGATCGGCGCGATCACCGGCGGCGCAATCGCCCGCAAGACGAGCTTCCTGCTCGATGCACTCGACACGCAGGTCTTCGGCAGCGGCATTACGATTGTGGACGACCCCCACCGCGCGCGCGGTCTTCGGTCCAAGCCCTTTGATGGGGAAGGCCTGCCGACGCAGCGTCGCACGATCATTGAAAATGGGCGGCTGACAACGTGGCTGCTCGAGTCCGCCTCCGCCCGTCAGCTTGGCTTGCAACCCACCGGCCATGCCTCGCGCGGCGTCAGCGGACCACCGGGGGCAGGGGCCACCAACCTCCATATGGAAGCAGGCGATGTCTCCCCCGTTGAGTTGATGGCGGACATCAAGGAAGGCTTTTACGTGACCGACCTGATCGGCCACGGCGTTAACGGACTGACGGGTGATTACAGCCGCGGTGCCTCTGGCTTTGTCATCCGCAATGGCCAGATTGAAGGGGCGGTTGCCGAAGTGACGATTGCGGGGAACCTCAAAGAGATGTTCCGCACGCTTACGCCCGCCAATGATCTCGACTTCCGGCACGGCACCAATGCGCCGACGCTGCGTCTGGAAGGCATGACCCTCGCCGGTGACTGATCCGCGCCTTGACGCCTTGAGCGAAATTGCCCGCGAGGCAGGGGCGCTTGCGCTCAAAAGCTATCGCGGCGCGTTTGAGCAATGGGAGAAATCGCCCGGCGATCCCGTGTCTGAAGTGGATCTGGCGGTTGACCGGTTCCTAAAAGACGAACTGAAGCGGATGGACCCCGATGCTGGCTGGCTGTCGGAAGAGACCGCCGACAATGCCGAACGGTTGCTATGCCCCCGCGTCTGGGTAGTC
>JBBATT010000098.1:0-7954 GCA_040398605.1 Chakrabartia sp. | reverse complement strand
ATAGCGCTGTGTGGACCGTGCGTCGTCATGCCATGGTGACGCCGACGCAGATTGACCGCTTTGGGCAGATCAACCTCTCCCAACTCGGCGGGACGCACAAACAGCCCAAGACACAGATGCTTGGCGTTCGAGGTTTTCCGGGCAACACCATCTACCATCCGAACAGCTTCTTCTTCCCGTCGCACACAACGCGTGTCTTCGTTGAAGGTGAAGTCGATATGGTGTCGGGCGTCGGCTACAACCCTGCCAAACGCGTTGCAGGTGGCAATTACAGCGGCGTCGCGCTGAAAAAGATCATTACCAACCTGTGCGTCATGGACTTCGGGGGCACAGACAACGCCGTCCGCGTCGTCTCGCTGCACCCCGGCGTGACGTTTCAGGACGTGCAGGCAGCAACCGGTTTCCCGCTTGAGAAGGGTGATCTCGTCGAAACATCCTTGCCGGATGCTGATGCACTCGCGATCATCGCGCAGCTTGACCCGCACAATATCCGGGCAAGCGTCATAAAAGACAATCCGCCCGCCCAACAGGTGAGCTGAAGAGAGGCTGCACATGAGCGATCTGGTTACACCCAAGAACGTCGACATCAATTATGAGACAGAGACGCCGATCCTTTATGAAGTGATCGATAATGTCGCCTGGATCACGATGGACCGACCGGCCTTCAACAATGCGCAAAACGGTCAAATGACCTATGCGCTTGATGATGCTTTCAATCGCGCGGTGAAGGATGATGCCGTGCGCTGCATTGTGCTCGCCGGCAATGGCAAGCATTTCTCAGCCGGGCATGACATCGGTACACCGGGTCGCGATCTACATCACGAATTTGATAAGCGCCTTATGTTGGCGCCGCATACCAACAAGCCTGCGGCAGAGCTGCTCTACACGCGGGAGCAGGAGCAGTATCTGGGCATGTGCCGCCGTTGGCGTGACATCCCGAAGCCGACCATCGCGATGGTGCAGGGGGCCTGCATCGCGGGCGGGCTCATGCTCGCTTGGGTTTGCGATCTGATCGTGGCTTCGGAAGATGCGTTCTTTCAGGATCCGGTCAATCCGCTGATGGGCATCCCGGGCGTTGAATATTTCGCCCATGGCTTTGAACTTCCGACACGCGTTGCCAAGGAATTCCTGCTTCTGGGTGAGCGGATGAGTGCGGAGCGTGCTTATTCGTTTGGCATGGTCAACAAGGTTGTCCCGCGTGACGATTTGCGGGAAACCACGGCTGCTTGGGCCAACAAGCTCGCAAAGCAGGGCCGCCTCGGAAACTGGCTGACCAAACAGTCGATCAATCATGTCGAGGAATTGCGTGGCAAGCGGTCTGCGATGGATACCGTGTTTCACATGCATCACTTCGCCCATGCGCAGAACGACCTTGTCACAGGGGATTCGATCGGCGGCGTCAGCGGCAAGTCTGCGGCTTCGGCGAACAAGTCGGAGGCCAAATAGGCCTGATGTCGGACGTGCTCGCCACGGCGTTGACGAAGCGGCTGGGCTGCCGCTTGCCGGTGATCCAGACCGCAATGGGTTGGGTCGCCAAGCCTGAGCTTGTGGCTGCCTCAAGCAATGCCGGAGCATTCGGTTTCCTCGCCTGTGCGGTTATGACACCCAAGGAGGCAGGTGAAGAAATTGCCCGCCTTCGCGATCTTACATCGCATAATTTTGGGATTAATTTCCATAGCTTCCAGCCGGGAGCTGCGGAGATTGTTGAACTGATCTTGAAGCACAGCGACCGGGTGAGCGCTGTCAGCTTCGGTCGTGGGCCAGATGCCAAGATGATTGGCAGGTTCCGCGATGCGGGCATCCTCTGCATTCCGACCGTGGGGGCTGTGAAGCACGCGGAAAAGATGGTGCAGCTGGGCTGCGAGATGGTCACCGTGCAGGGCGGCGAAGGCGGCGGTCAGACAGGCGCCGTTCCGACCACCGTGCTGCTGCCACAGGTGCTGGATGCTGTTGATGTCCCCGTTGTCGCAGCCGGTGGCTATGGGGATGGGCGAGGTCTTGCCTCGGCGCTTGCTTATGGTGCCGCAGGCATTGCGATGGGCACGCGCTTCTTAATGACAGCAGAAAGTCCAGTGCCGACGGCACCCAAAGCGGCATATCTGAAAGCAGGGACAGGCGATATTGCCGTCTCGACCAAAGTTGACGGCATTCCGCAGCGCATGATCCTGAACCCCCTGCTCAAGCGGATTGAGGGATCAGGTAAGCTCGCCATGTGGCTCCGTGCAATGGAGGCCGGGCTGGAGATGAAGCGCCAATCGGGCATGGGCTGGGGACAGGTGTTCTCAACCGCCCGCAGCATGACGTCGCACGGCGAAATGCCACTTGCTCAGGCCATGATGGCCGCCGCCGCCCCAATGATGATCCAGCGGGCCGTTGTTTCAGGCGATGCTGAGCACGGCCTGATGGCCACTGGCATTGTGGCGGGTCGTTTGAAGGACCTGCCAAGCTGTGCCGACCTCATGATCTCCATCGAAACCGAAGCACGCGCCCGCATTGCCGCGCTGACCGCAGGGAACTGAACGCCATGCCTATCACCAATGAAATCCGCGATCGCATTGCGGAAATCGTCTTCGACGTTCCGCCGGTGAATGCTTTTGACAGCGACACGTGGATGAGCCTTCCTGCCATTATTACCGCCGCTGCCAGCAATCCGGAGGTCAACTGCGTCCTGATCCGCGCGGCGGAAACCTCGCGCGGTTTCTGTGGTGGCGTCGACATTAAGGAGATGCAGGCGCATCCGGAGCGGATAACGATCCTCAATCGCGGCAATTACCTCACATTCAAGGCGATCCGCGATGCCGAAGTGCCGGTTGTATCCGCCGTGCATAAGTTTGTGATCGGCGGTGGCATCGGCATTTGTGGCGCCAGCGATACCATCATCGCGGCTGACGATGCGTTCTTCTCCCTCCCCGAAGTCGATCGCGGCGCCATGGGTGGGGCAAGCCATTTGTCCCGCATGTTGCCGCTGCACAAGGTGCGGGCGGCGTTCTTCACCGGCGGTAACATCCCGGCAGAAGAAGCCTATCGCTTGGGCGCGGTTGAAAAGGTTGTGCCGCGTGAAAAGCTGGTCGAGGAAGCGCAGGCTTTCTGCGCCGTCATTGCCTCTAAGAGCCGCAAGGCACTGGTCATCGCAAAGGAAGCGCTTAACGGACTTGAGCCGCGCGACGTGGATCGCGGCTATCGCTGGGAACAGGGCTTCACGCTCGAAATGTATATGCATGAGGACTCACAAAAGTCCCGCGATGCCTTTGTTGAGACGGGCAAGGCCGCCAAGTTCTGATGCAACTGGAATACACGCCTGAACAAAACGCCTTCCGGGCCGAAGTGCGCGCCTGGATGGAAGCCCACGTGCCGAAGGAGCCCCTCGTCACGCTGGAATGCCGCGAAGGCTATGACCAGCATGTCGAATGGGAACGGACGCTCGCCAGCGGCAACTGGGGCATGGTCACATGGCCTGAAGATTATGGCGGCCGCGGGCTGGATCTGATCCAGTGGCTGATTTTTGAGGAAGAATATTTCCGCGCCGGTGGCCCCAATCGCGCGAACCAGAACGGCATCTTCCTGCTCGGCCCGACCATCATGGAATTCGGCACCGAAGAGCAGAAGAAGCGCTTCTTAACACCCATGGCGAAGGGCGAAGTCATTTGGGCGCAAGCTTGGTCTGAACCGGGCGCGGGGTCTGACATGGCAGCCATTTCATCCAAGGCCGTCCGCGACGGCGACCATTATGTGATCACGGGTCAAAAGACGTGGTCCAGCCGTGCGGCCTTTGCCGATTGGGGCTTCGGCATGTTCAGGACAGACCCCGAAAGCAAGCGCCACAAAGGGCTGACCTTCATCCTGTTCGATATCAATTCGCCGGGGATCACGCGGCGGCCGATCCGCCAGCTTCATGGGGATACAGGTTTTGCGGAACTCTTCTTTGACGAGGTCCGCGTGCCAGTTGAAAATTGTCTGGCAGGCGAAGGCGAAGGCTGGAACGTCGCCATGGCGACGGCGGGTTTTGAGCGCGGCCTGATGCTGCGCTCTCCCGGACGTTTTCAGGCGACGGCAAAGCGGCTGGTTGATCTCTATCGCAAGTATGAGGCAGAGGCTTCCCCTGCGGCGCGCGAAGCCGTGTTGCAGGCCTGGATGTCGGCGCAGGCTTATGCCTACAACACCTACGCCGTGGCCGCTAAAATCATGGCCGGTGGCAAGATTGGCGCGGAAGCCAGCCTCAATAAGATTTTCTGGTCTGAACTCGATCGTTCAATGCACCGCACGGCGATGCAGCTTTTGGGCGCGCATGCGGAACTCAAGCGTTTCAACGACGGCTCGGTCAACCAGTGGCTGGAAGGGTACATCTTTTCGCTGTCCGGTCCGATCTATGCTGGATCGAACGAGGTTCAGCGCAACATCACGGCCGAACGTATGCTCGGGCTGCCGCGCGTGGGAGCAGGCTGATGGATATGTTGTTGACCGAAGACCAGTTGGCGCTGGCAGAAACAGTGCGCGACTATCTGGCCGGGACGCATGGACCAGACGTGCTGCGTCGCCTCGACGCGGATGTAAATCGCGATCTCGCTATTTGGCAGGGGCTTGTCGATATGGGCCTGACGGGCTTGCTCGTGCCGGAGGCGCAGGGCGGGCTTGGCATGGGTCTTGTCGATGCGGCGCTGATCGCGGCGGAATGTGGCCGGGCTTGTGTGGCGGAACCGTTGGTCGACACGGCCTTTGTCGGTGTTCCGTGGCTGCTGGCTCAGGGAAAGACCGATCAGCTTGCCGATGTTGCGGCGGGGCGCGTCACGCTGCCGCTGGCACATGCAATCAACCCGTGGATCGCTGATGGCGAGGGGACGGCGCTTAAGAGCGTCGATCCGCTGCGTAATCTGGCGGGTTCGGCAAACGACAATGCAGACCCGCATCTCCTCAATCTTGGCGCCCTGATGTCTGCAGCGCAGATGGTTGGTCTGGCAGATGCGATGCTTCATCTTGCCGTTGAATATGCAAAAATCCGGACGCAGTTTGGTCAGCCGATTGGCGCCTTTCAGGCGATCAAGCATCAGCTAGCGACCTGTGCTGTCGCTATTGAATTTGCCAAGCCTGTCGTCTGGCAGGCGGCGCAGGCGCTTCAGGACGGTCGGGCGTCGGCGGCCGTTCATGTCAGCCACGCCAAGGTGGCCGTGACCGACGCAGCCATGCTGACGGCTGAAACCGCGATCCAGGTTCATGGCGCCATGGGTTATACCTACGAGGTTGATCTTCATTTCTGGATGAAGCGCAGCTGGGCGCTCGCCGGAGCATGGGGATCGCGCGCCTTCCATCTGAAACGTGTCGATGCAGCTGTGCTGGGCGGCACGCTCACTATCGGCCCCGAACACACTTTCGCCTGAGGACTGACATGGCTGAAGCCTATATCATTGACGCTGTTCGCACCCCCATTGGCCGCAAAAAGGGCAGCCTTGCAGGCCTTCATCCGGCTGACCTTGGCGCACACCCCATAAAGGCTCTGGTTGCGCGGACAGGCATCGACGCCAACCTTGTTGACGACGTTGTCTGGGGCTGCTGCGATACGATTGGCCCACAGGCGGGTGATATTGGCCGCACGGTCTGGCTTGTCGCGGGTCTTCCGCAGCACGTGCCCGGCACGACGATTGACCGGCAATGCGGGTCATCTCAGCAGGCACTTCATTTCGCAGCGCAAGGCGTGATGTCGGGGACGCAGGACCTCGTCGTGGCCGGCGGTAGCCAGGCAATGAATGCCATCCCAATTTCAGCGGCCATGTATGCGGGGGAGCCATACGGCTTTTCCAATCCGTTCAACACCTCACCCGGCTGGATCGCGCGCTATGGGGACGGTCTGCTCAACCAGATCAACTCGGCAGAAATGATCGCCAACAAATGGGGTCTGTCACGCGAGGAGATGGAGGCGTTTGCCGTCGCCTCGCATCAGCGCGCACAGGCCGCGTGGGACAATGGCTGGTTCGATGCTGAGGTCGCCCCGATGGCGGAATTGGCACAGGACGAAACGATCCGCCCACAGACCAACATGGAAGGTCTGGCAGGACTTCGCACAGTTCAGGAAGGTGGCATCATAACCGCTGGTATTTCCAGCCAGAATTGTGATGGCGCAGCAGCGATGCTTGTGGCGTCGGAGCGGGCGGTGAAGGAGCATAACCTGAAGCCCCGCGCCCGTGTGCATCACATTTCTGTGCGTGCGGACGATCCGGTGTGGATGCTCACAGCCCCCATTCCAGCGACCGAACATGCGCTGAAAAAGGCGGGAATGACGGTTGCCGATATCGATCTCTTCGAATGCAATGAAGCCTTTGCCTCTGTGCCCATGGCCTGGATGAAGGAACTCGGCATTCCGCATGAAAAGGTCAACATTCACGGTGGCGGCATCGCGCTTGGCCACCCGCTTGGAGCGACAGGCGCACGCCTCATGACCACTTTGCTCAATGCGCTGGAGCGCACCGGCGGTCGCTATGGTCTGCAGACCATGTGCGAAGGCGGCGGTCAGGCCAACGTCACGATTATCGAGAGGTTATAATGGGTATTTGCGACAATAGGACGGTCATCATCACCGGGGCTGCACGTGGGCTGGGGCGTGCCTATGCGCTCGCCTTTGCCGCAGAAGGCGCCAACGTCGTCGTCAATGACATCGGCACATCGTTGGGCGGTGAAGGCCGTGATACAAGTGCTGCCGACGGCGTGGTGGCTGAGATCAAGGCCGCAGGCGGCAATGCCATCGCCAATTATGAAGACATCACTGATTGGGATGGGGCGAAGCGCATTGTTGACGCTGCTGTGGCCGCATTTGGTGATCTTCATGTCGTGGTGAACAACGCCGGGATAGTGCGCGACCGCATGTTTGTGTCGGCGACCATCGATGAATGGGATGCCACGATGCATGTGCATCTGCGCGGCCATTTCTGCCTATCACGCCATGCCGTCGATTACTGGCGCGCACGGGGCAAGGAGGGGCATAAGGTCGATGCCCGCATCATCAATACGTCTTCGGGCGCAGGGCTTCAGGGCTCCATCGCACAGGCCGCTTACTCGACGGCTAAGGGCGGTATCGCCTCGCTGACATTGGTGCAGGCAGCGGAACTGGGTCGCTATGGCATCACTGCCAATGCGCTGGCCCCGTCTGCCCGCACCCGGATGACGGAACAGGCTTTTGCCGACAAGATGGCGACCGAAGGACAGGCGTTCGACGTGATGGACCCCGCCAATATCGCGCCGACCGTCGTCTGGCTAGGTAGCCCGGAAAGCGCGCATGTGACCGGCTGCGTCTTTGAACTCGAAGGCGGAAAGATCATGCTGGAAGACGGCTGGCGCGAAGGCCCGCATGTGGATGCTGGCCAGCAATGGGCCCCCGCTGATGTAGGCGGCGCGGTTGATAAGCTGTTGGCGCAGCGCGTGGCACCCCGCAAGGTCTGGGGGACCGCATAATGGAATTCGTCTTTACCGAAGAACAGCAGATGATCGGCGAGACGGCCAAGGCCTTTTTCGTCGAGAATGCGACCAGCGCACGGACGCGCAAGGCGATGGCGGCAGACGGCGTAGATCGCGACCTTTGGACGTCCTTCTGCACTGAGCTTGGTCTGGCAGGTATCGCTATGCCGGAAGCGTATGGCGGGGCAGGCTTGGGTCAGGTTGAGTTCGCCATGGTAGGCGAGCACGCTGGTGCGCAGGTCGCCGCTCTGCCGCTGCTGGGTCTCGCTATGGCTTCGCAAGCGCTTTCAGCCGGTGGCTCTGACGCGCAGAAGGCAAAGTGGCTCCCCGAACTGGCAGGCGGCAAGATTGCGGCCTGCGCGGCCACCGACAGCCTCGCCGTCGATGGGGATAAGCTGACCGGGACATTTGAACTCGTGGCCCATGGCGGTACGGCAGACATGTTCGTTGTTGGCGACACGACAGGCGCTTGGATCGTGGAACGCGGCGCTGCCGGTGTTTCTGTGTCCAGCCA
>JBBATT010000097.1:0-8096 GCA_040398605.1 Chakrabartia sp. | reverse complement strand
TCTACAACGCCGTCTCCCCCGCTTGGCGCAAAATCGTCTTCCAGATGGATCAGGCACAGGTGAAGGACATTGCTATCGCCGGGGCCAAACATCTGCGCGACGAAGCCGCCAAGCAGCCGGACACCGATTGGCGCTTTGAATATTCGCCGGAGACGTTTTCGACAGCGGAGATCGACTTCAGCATTGAATGCTGTGCGGCCGTCATGGATATCCTGAAACCGACGCCGGAAAAGCCGATCATCTTCAATCTGCCGGCAACGGTCGAGGCGGCCACGCCCAACATCTACGCTGACCAGATCGAATATTTCGGCCGCAGTATCCCCAATCGCGACAGCGTCATCATCAGCCTGCACGCGCATAATGATCGCGGCACAGGCGTTGCTGCAACCGAGCTCGGCCTGATGGCTGGTGCCGACCGCGTCGAAGGCTGCTTGTTCGGTAACGGTGAGCGTACGGGCAATTGCGACCTCGTGACCGTTGCGCTCAATATGTACACGCAAGGGCTCAACCCCGGCCTCGACTTTTCGGACAT
Source organism: Chakrabartia sp. (assembly GCA_040398605.1). Classification (GTDB taxonomy): domain Bacteria; phylum Pseudomonadota; class Alphaproteobacteria; order Sphingomonadales; family Sphingomonadaceae; genus Aquisediminimonas. The sequence continues at coordinate 7,564 of JBBATT010000097.1, read as the reverse complement.
CGATGAAGTCATCAAGACGGTCGAATATTGCAATCAGCTGCCGGTCCACCCCCGGCACCCTTATGCGGGCGAGCTTGTGTTCACGGCCTTTTCCGGCAGCCATCAGGACGCGATCAAGAAGGGCTTTGCCGCCCAAGAGTCGCGCAATGATGATTTCTGGGAAGTCCCCTATCTGCCCATCGATCCGGCCGACCTTGGTCGCAGCTATGAAGCAGTCATCCGCGTTAACTCACAGTCCGGCAAGGGCGGCTTCGCTTGGGTGCTGGAGCAGGATCAAGGCCTGAAGCTGCCCAAGAAAATGCAGGCGCATTTCAGCCGTCGGGTGCAGGAACTCGCCGATGAGACGGGTCGGGAACTTTACGCAGACGACATTTGGGCAGTCTTCCAAAAGACCTATTGCCTCAACACGCCGCAGCATTTCCAGCTGGTCGACTATGAAGAAACGCGCGCCGCCAATGGTGAGCGCATCTTTGCCGGCAAGGTCGCGATTGACGGTCAGGAACAATCCGTCTCCGGCCGCGGCAACGGCCTGATTTCCTCCGTGGTTTCAACCATCCACGACAGCTTTGGCCTGTCGCTGGAGATTGAGGACTATACCGAACATGCAATGGGCCAAGGCACGGACGTAAAGGCCGCTGCCTATGTCGAATGCAAAACCGCTGACGGCAAGACCGTCTGGGGCGTGGGCATTGATGAGGATGTGGCGACTGCCAGCGTCCGCGCCGTGCTGAGTGCGGCCAACGCGCTAAGGGCTTGATGAGCTCCAGCCGAGGATAATAGACATCCGCCGGTTGCGCGGGTCAAAACCGTCTTCAGGATTATAGGGCTCGCGATCGGCGACGCCCTCAATCCGCATGAACCGGTCATTTTCGATCCGTAGTCCTGCGAGAAACTGGCGCGTCACTTCGGCACGTTCCACCGAAAGGCGCCAGTTGTTCGCGCCCCGTGGGTCCTTTTCCCATGTAAAGCTATCCGTATGGCCCCGGATTTTGATGCCGTTGGGCACCTGCCGGATGACGTCACCCACCTCACGCAACATCTGAATGGCGTCCGGCGTCATACGGTCGGTCCCCATACCAAACATTGAGAAGTCGGATTCATCAACAAGGTCAATCCGAAGCCCTTCCTCCGTCTCGGTAAAGCGCATATTCTTGGCCAGACGGCGCAGGTTCGGGCTGGCCATCATCCGCTTCATGATGACATTGCGAATGCTCTCAAACCGGCGGCGGTCATTCTCCTTTTTCGCGCCAGAGGCCTCCTTCGGGCCGCCTTTCGCATCTCTGGGAATGGTCAGGGATCGCGAACCCGTCTGCCCGGCCGCATTGGGATATTTGTCAACAGAGGTGATCGAAGACCCACCAAAAAGGCCATTGCCGCCTGCGCTATCGGTGCGCGTCATAGCCGTCGTCGGCGCAAAATAGTCAGCAATGGACTTGCGCTGCTTTTCCGTCGTCGCACCGAGCAGCCACATCAGCAGGAAGAAGGCCATCATCGCCGTCACAAAGTCAGCATAGGCCACCTTCCAAGCGCCGCCATGATGGCCGCCATGGCCGCCATCAATGATCTTTTTGACGATGATCGGGCGGACCTGGTTCTGGACGCTCATCTTCTAGCGGCCCCGCATGCCGTCAAACACATCGGCAAAGCTCGGCTGGTTGTGATGGGCAATGCCCGAACGCGCGGCTTCGATCACCAGCGGCAGCGGGTGGCCGTGCAGTGACGCGACGATGATCTGCTTGACCACCTGATACATGGCGCCGTCTTCTTCAATCACCGCTTTGCAGCGGCTCGCGAACGGGCCGACAATGCCATAAGCAAGCAGAACGCCCAGAAATGTTCCAACGAGCGCAGAACCGATCATGCCGCCGAGAACGGACGGCGGCTTGTCGATGGAGCCCATCGTCTTCACAACGCCCAAAACGGCAGCCACAATCCCGAGCGCGGGCAGCGCGTCAGCCAGCCCCTGCATATCCTCTGCCGGCTTAATCGCGTGGTGGTGATGCGCCTTAATGCCATTGTCCATCACATCCTCAACCGCGTGAGGATCGAGCGTGCCAGACGAAACAACCACGAGACGCAGCGTATCGCAGATCATGTGAATGAGCGTGGAGTCTGTCAGAAGCTTCGGAAACTCGCCAAAAATGGCAGAAGATTTGGGGTCTTCAATATGCGGCTCAACGGCCACCGGGCCATCCGTGCGCAGCATTTTCATCAGCTTGGACACAAGGAAGATGCAGTCGAGATAGTCCTGCTTTTTATACTTCGGGCCTTTGAAGACCTTGCCAAAGCCCGCGCCAAGCGCCTTCAAATCTGCACCCGAATTGCCGATGATCAAGGCACCAAGCGCTGCACCGCCGATGATGAGCATTTCGTGCGGCAGGGCGTGCATGACCGGGCCAAGGTCACCGCCCGTGAGGGCGAACCCCCCGAAGACGAGGCCCAAAAGCACAACAAGACCAATTGCCGGAAACATCGAAAGCGAGACCTGTCCTCAATCAGCAATCCCCACCGGACTGCTCTGCTGCCACTTTGAGATAACGACCGAACGCCGCCAAAATTGAACGCTATTGCAGAATATCGAACAGCGTCTTCTTGCTGATCCGGGCAAAGGCGGCTTGGGCTGCCTCCAACGTGAGTTGTTGAGAGTTCAGTCGGGCCACCGCTTCGGTGATGTCCGTGTCTTCCAGGCCGGACCGCTCTGCCGTCAACTCAATCTGTTGATCAGCCAAGCGGTTCTCCAACGCATCCAGGCGCCCTGCCCGCACACCAATGTCTGACCGGACAGTCGCAATATGCTCCACCATGTCGTTGAGCTTCTGGATCGATTGGCCATAGGCCACCCTGCGGGCCGCCGGATCGGTGATTTCAAGCGCATCCGCCGCATCGCGAAGCTGCTGTGCCAGCGATACCCCACCCGTCTGGAACACTTCATCCGCAGATGGAACAGGTGCGACCTGCAAACCATCCGCCACAGGGATTTTTGCAGCATTGCTCGACGCAAAGAGCGGTTCATCAAGGCTGTTGCGGGTTGTCGCCATCTCGTTCATTTCCAAGGCGATGGAGCGGAGCTCATTGGCCACAGCTGCCCGGTAATCCGCGCCTAGAGAACTATCCCCTGCCGAAACATAGCTCGACTGCGTCTGCAAGGCACGGTCCGACAATTGCGACAGGATGGAGTCCGCATGGCTCGCCAAAGACTGTGCGAGCGTGACATTGGAGCTCCAGCTTTGGACATTGGATTGGGTGCGCACCAATTGTGCCACGCGTGCCGCCGCACCGGGATCATCCGACGCGCGCTCAATGCGCTTTCCAGTACCGATCTGGATTTGCGTCTTAAGCAGGTTACGCGCCATCGAAAGCTGGCGGGAAATCTCAAGCGAGAGGCGGGTTCCGGTCAATCCGGGCATGGTCGTTCTCCTATCCGCCGATATCGTTGATGGACTGCAACATCTCGCGCGCGACCTGGATGACGCGCGCGGCCGCTTCGTAAGACTGCTGAAGACGCATAAGCTCCACCGCCTCCCGGTCGAGATCAACGCCGCTCAACTGGTCGCGCGCTTCTTCTGCCGCCTCGCTGCGGGATTGGGACGACGCCTGCACCAGCTTTGCAGACTGCACCTGCTGGGCGTGGCTGGAGACAATGGCCGTCCAACCAGCTTCAATGCCCGAACCTCGCCGTGCCGCGTTCAGGGCAATCAAATTCGCATTGTCCGCCGTGCCGTCTGCGGTCGCAAGGTCATCCACACTTACAGCAAGCGCCGCAATCGACAGCGCGCCATCGGGCCCCACGTCCAATAACGGGCCACCCGGATTGCCAGCCTTTGTCCGTCCAGCCGCCTGATTGGAGTTGATCATCTCTGCAAACTTCGCCGCAAGCGCGTCAACCGACGTGCGTTGTTCAGCAATATCTAAAGCCGCACTCGACATCCCGGCCAGCGAACCACCCGGCGGCGTGACGTCGACAGTCGTTCCGTCAGGCTGAGTGGCTGTAAAGGCCAATGTCCCGTTGGCATTCGCGGTGACACTCATCTGGCCGGTTACGTCTGGATTAAGGAGTGTCGCCCCCGTTCCGCTCATGCGGACAGTCGCTACGCCGCGAAAGTCCAAAGAGACATCGATAGGAACGGCCCGAGACAAATCGTTCAACAACCGGTCCCGCTGATCAAGGAGCGAGGCATAGCCGCTCGTCCCTTGGGGCGTGGCGAGCAGGGTTTGGTTGATATTGAGCAGGCCCTTTAGATCACTGTTCAGGCTCGTCACGGTCTGCTGCGCCTGAGAGGCGATCCCTTCCGATGACGATTTGAGCCCCGATGCTGTCGTTCGAAACGCAATGGCCGCATCATCAATCGACTGCAGATAGGCGCTTCGGCGGGCGATGCTGTTGGGGTCTGCGGCCAGTTCCTCGGCGCGGTTGAAGACTGCGCCCACGCGCTGGCCAATCCCCGTTTCGCCATCATCCAGCGCCCGTTCTGCTGACTCCAGCCAGTTCAGGCGGGTGCTGGCCTGTTCGGCAAGGCCAGCGGCAATGCGCGATTCGTTGTTGCGCCATTCATCCGCGTAACGGATCACAGTGCCGTCTTCGATGCGCGTGGAGCGACGGGCATAGCCCGGCGTCTGCGCATTGGCGACGTTATCGCTGATCGTTGCGAGGCCCTGCGTGTAAGACCGAATGCTCGTCAGGCCGAGCGCCATAATATCGGTCATCGAACGTCACCTTTTTGTGAATGCTGCGCCTCCACCAACGCGGCAATGCCAATTGATCCCTTTTGAGCCAGCGCGTCGGCCAGTTGCTTGTCTGACATCTCGCGATAGGTGTTCGTCGCGCTCGACCCGAACAGATCGTCACCAAGCTTGGCCTGTCGCATGGAGCCAATGACCTGACGGAGGAACAACGCCTCAAACCCCTGCGCCGCTTTGCGCAGCGCGGGGTCCACGGCTTTGGGCGCGGACGGGGTTGAGACAGAATCGATCACAGGATCACCAGTTCAGCTTGGAGGGCGCCCGCTTGCTTTAGGGCCTGAAGGATGGCCACCAGATCACCGGGTGACACACCCAGCTTGTTGACGGCCTTGACGATGTCGGAGAGCGATGCGCCGCGCTTCATAAGCGTCATCGGATTGCGCTGTTCTTCCACGGCGATGTTGCTCGAAGGCTCTAGCGCGGTTTGGCCCCGGCTGAACGGTGCCGGCTGCACGACCACGGGGTTCTCATCTACCTTCACGGTCAGCGTGCCGTGCGTCACGGCCGCAGGCGCAACCCGGACCGCGCCGTTGATGACGACCGTCCCGGTGCGCGAATTGACGATGACGCGTGCCGGCGGTTCTGTCGGCGTCACTTGAAGATTTTCAATCGCACTCATCAGACGCAAGCGAGCTTCTGCGCCATCCGGAGCGCTAATCGCAATGGACACGCCGTCCATCGCCCGGGCAGCACCATTCCCGCCGAGGCGATTGATCGCATCCGCGACAAGCCGCGCGTTGGTGAGGTCAGGGTTGGCAAGGTTGAAGGTCAACACATCGGATGTCGCAAACCCAGTGTCGACCGCGCGTTCCACCGTCCCGCCGCCATCAATGCGACCGGCCGACGGAATATTGACCGACAGCTTAGATCCGTCCGCTGCATCAACGCCGAGGCCGCCGACGACCAGATTACCCTGCGCCATCGCGTAAATATTGCCATCCGCCCCATAGAGCGGCGACAGGATGAGGGTGCCGCCGCGCAGGCTTTTGGCCTTGCCGATAGCGGAAATGGTGACATCAAGGCGCTGGCCCGGCTTCGCAAAGGGCGGCAGTTCCGCTGTGACCATCACCGCCGCTGCATTCTTGAGCGCAGGGTTGATGCCCGCAGGCAAGGTCAGGCCGAAGCGGGAAATGGCCCCCTTCATGCCCAGGGTTGCATAGTCGAGGCTGTCATCACCTGTACCCGCCAGGCCGACAACAATGCCATAGCCCGTCAACTGGTTCGCACGCAGGCCTTCAAACGCGCCGAGATCCTTGATCCGTTCGGCGTGAATCGGCGTCGCAACCAAGGCGGCCAGCAGGAGGAAGAGCCGCTTCATCAAAACGGGCTGATCTTGGAGAAGAAAGCCTGGAGCCAGCCCTGCTTGCTGCCGCGCGCAATCTCGCCTCTGCCTGTATAGGCAATGCGAGCGTCGGCAACCCGCGTGGACAGCACGCGGTTGTCAGGGGAAATGTCTGCGATGCGCACAAGCCCAGTCAGTTCGATGCGTTCATCGCCGCGATTGAGGTTGAGGAACTTTTCGCCTTTCACTTGGAGCACTCCATTGGGTCGGACCGAGACCACCGTCACTGCGATTTCGCCTGAAAGCGCGTTGGACTGGGCGGCCTCGCCCTTCCCCTTGAACGACTGATTGCCGCTTGCGCTTAAATCGGTGGGCTTGAGCAGGTTGAGAATGCCGGTTGTGGGCGGTGTGACCCCGACCGCGCCATCGCGGCCTGTGCTGGCCGAATTGGACTTGGTGGCGATTGTTCGCTCGACGAGCATGATCGTCAGGATATCCCCGACCTGCCCCGCACGTGCACCCGATGTCAGGGGCGTATAGCCTTCTGTCGAGAACACAGCCCCCCGCTCCGCCGCAGGAGCAGACGCCGACATCAGGATCAGCGCGCTCGCCAGACTAAAGCTGCTGGTTCGCATTGCGCATCATTTCATCAGTGGCCTGGATCATCTTGGAATTGACCTCATAGGCCCGCTGCGTCTCGATCATGTCGACCAGCTCTTCCACGACATTGACGTTGGAGCCCTCGAGTGCACCGGACCGGATCATGCCGCGGCCGGCTTCGCCCGGCGCACCTGTTTGCGGGGTGCCTGATGCCGGGGTTTCCATAAGGATATTGTCCCCACCCGGCGCAAGACCGGCCGGGTTCATGAAGCGCGCCGTTTCAATGCGGCCCAACTGCGACAAAGCGGCCTGCCCCGGAAGCTGCGCAGAGACGGTGCCATCCGAGCCGACTGTGATCTGCGTCGTGCCCTCCGGCACCTGGATCTGCGGCTGAAGTGGCAGGCCCGACGGCGTCACAATCGTCCCTTCTGGCGAAAGCGTGAAGTTGCCTGCGCGCGTAAAGCCGGTGCGGCCATCGGGCATCAGGACTTGAAAATAGCCAGCCCCTTCGACCGCGAGGTCAAGCGCATTGCCAGTTGTGGCAAGCGTGCCTTGCGTGTCCACACGGGTCGTGCCGCCCACCTGAACGCCCGTCCCGAGGTTGAGGCCGGTTGCAAATTTATTGTCGCCCGAAGACGTGGCTCCGGCGGAGACAATCGCCTGATAGGCCAATGTGTCAAAGCTCGCGCGGTCACGCTTGAAGCCGGTCGTGTTCACATTCGCCAGATTGTTTGCGATCACCTGCATCCGCATATTCTGCGCGTCGAGGCCGGTGCGTGCGACGTGGAGGGCGCCCATGGTCATTTCTGTGTCTTCCTATTTACTGGTTCAGGTTCATGAGCTGGGATGTGGACGTATCGAGATCACGTACATCGCCCAGCAACTTGAGTTGAACGTCCCACGACCGGCTGGCTTCAATCATGTCGACCAAAGCTTGCGTGG
>JBBATT010000096.1:0-8239 GCA_040398605.1 Chakrabartia sp. | reverse complement strand
CGTCCATCGGCATTATCCAGAACCCAAGCACGGGCCAAGCCAACGCAACGGGTGGTGGCAACCCCGCTTTGACGCCGGAAAAGGCGAAGACCTACTCCTTCGGGACAGTTCTTCAGCCCTCCTTCGTTCCGGGCCTCACGCTCACGGTCGACTATTATAACATCGTCGTGAACACAGCGATTACCTCGGCGACGCCGGGCGATATTCTGGGAGATTGTTTCGGGACCAACCCGGCGGCCATTACGGCAGCACAGGCAGCTTCGGTGGCCTGTACGTCCATCCGCCGTTCGAGCAGCAACGGTCGCCTCAGCGGGTCGCCAGCGACGATTGCAGGCTTGCCGCAGCCTTTGACCAACCGTGGCCGACTGGCAACGGACGGTATCGATTTCGCGCTGAACTATAAGGGCGATCTCGGTTTCGCTGACCTGAGCCTGAGCTTCGTTGGCAACTACACGATGTCGTCTGAATTCCGTGCATCGCCGACATCCTACAACCGTGATTGCGTCGGTTACTTCAGCGCGAACTGCGGTTCGATCCAGCCGAAGTATCAGTGGAACCAGCGCACAACACTCTCGTTCGACAATATCGACGTGTCGCTGCTGTGGCGTCACATTGCGAGCGTAGATTATGAAGGCTCGGCAGACGACTTCGCGGCCCGTGGCTTTACGGCAGTGAGCCGGGTTCTGTTCAACGGTACTGTCACCAACGGTGGTGCCGCTCGTTCCCCGCTCGCGGGCACAAAGGTGAACATGAACAAGATCAGTGCCTATAACTACTTCGATCTGGCGACCCGTTTTGGTCTGTCGGACAATCTGGACCTGACCTTCACGGTCACCAACCTGCTCGACAAGAGCCCACCGCTGGTTGGCAACGCTGCAGGTTCGACATCGTTCAACAGCGGCAACACCTACCCGTCGACCTATGACGCGGTTGGACGTCGTTATGGCGTGACGGCCAAGCTGAAGTTCTGATCGAACGGACGCGTGAAAAGATTGGGGGCGGTTCCTTTGGGAGCCGCCCTTTTCTTATACGCTAGAGCGCGGCGAGCGCCTTCACATCATCCGGCAAAAACGCTTCATAATTGCGCCAGCGTTGCGATGACGCTGTGTGGATGGGTTGACGCACCTGCCAGTTGCTCAGCGTGCGCACCGGCGCCGCTGATGTGGCGGGTGTGAGGCACGCCTCATCCCAGCTTAGCCCACAATGCGCGACCAAAGAGGTCACCACCTCGCGCGGCGCGTGCACCAGCCGATCGTAATCGCATTCTAGAATTTGCCCCGCATAGACGTCTGCCCAATGCCGCCGCAGCCGATCAAATTGACGGGACCAATGGGCAATGTGAGCCAGATCAAACCCATAGGGCACGCCCACATCAAAGTTCCCAAAATAGACCGAAAGCGCTGTGTCCGCCGGGTTGCGCCGGGTCATGATCAGCGGGGCCTCTGGAAAGAGGGCATGGATGAGCGGCAGATAGAGAACATTGTCTGGCCGCTTATCTGTGATGCGCGGCGCAGACAGGCCCGCCGTCGTCAGGTCCTTGAGATAGGCCGCACGTAATGTTTGCGCCGCGTCTCCATTGAGCGCTGCCAACCCCTCTGGATAGGGGGAGAACATGTCGCGGACGGTTGCGGGTATGAATTCCAGTTCCCCGCCCATAGCGACATCGGGGTGTCGGCCCAAGATCTGCTCAACCAGCGTCGACCCGGACCGGAACATCCCGAAGATGAAAATCGGGCCGTCTTTCGCGGTGCCGCCTATTGGCGCTTTTGCCGGTGGTGTCTGCGCAATTAGTTTGGAGACCAGCTGTTCGTGCTGCGCCGGGACATAGGCCGATTGCGGCGACAGCCGCTGCCGTGCCGCCGAATTGGCCGCCTGAAAGGCTTGGAAGGCGTCCTGATATGATCCCAGGCCATCCAAAAGATGTCCCAAGGCGAATGCTATTTCTGCACGATCTTCCGCTGCACGCGCCGCGTGTTTCAGCGCGCCTTTCAGGCGATCAACCCACTGGCCGGCCTCCGCCGTGCGGACCGCCATCATGGCGCTGCGGCCCAGCGCGCGCCCGTTTTCCGGCTGCCTTTGAAGCACCTTGGCATATGTTTCCGCCGCATTATCTGCGTCGCCCATTTCTTCAAAAACAGTGCCAAGGTTCAGCAGCGCCGGAATAAAATCAGGATCAATATCTAAGGCTTGGCGCAGGGCGGCAATGGCGCGCTGCGGCTGGTTCAAATAGTCGAATTCAATGACGGCTATGTTGAGCCAAACCTCCTGTGGGGCCCGCACGCCGCGCCCTAGGGCCTCCTGGTAGGCGTCCCTTGCTTCCAAAAACTGGCGGTCGCTTCGCAGCAGATAGCCCAGATTATACCAGCCATTGGCATTGTCAGGATCAAGACCTAGGCCGGTTTGATACGCCGCTATGCCGTCTTTGATACGGCCTAGGCGGATGCAGGCTTCCCCTTCGGTAAAATGCCGCGCCGCCCCATTCGCATCAGCCATCGATAGGGCTCTGCACAGATCCGGGCAGGATGAATGAAACGCCCGCATTGTCTGCGACAGCCTTCGCCCAGACAGTCACCTTTTCAATTTCCTCACCGTGCAACTGCATGGCTTCGTCATACTCGGCCTGTCGAGCGTCTGCGCTGAAGGCCCCGCCGAACTTGGAATGGCTCGTAAAGGCTGGGCCATTTGCAATGCCATCGATCATCTCGACGGGGAGCGGCAAACGGAAATGCGATGCAATCTCGGTGAGGCTGTGATGCGGATTTGCCAAGAGCTGCTCGCTATCAATCGGACGAATTCTGTCTTGTCCAAACGCGCCAATCAACTTGGCGAACAGGGCGTGTTGCGCCAGCCAACACGTTGCTGCAACTTGCAGATCGGTCAGCGCAAGATATTGATCTTGTTCAAAACCAAGATCAATCAGGCCCTCTTTCAGCTGTTTGACATAAAGGTCGCGGATCCACACGCGCCCCCACATTCCCTTTTTTGCGACGGACTTCAAAAAAGTGTCGAGCGGTGCATACATGAAGAGCGCTTGGGCGTCGGGCCTCAGCCGCATCATTGCGCCCGCCAGGCCATTTAGAAGATTTGACGGCTTTACAATCACCGCTTCGCCGCCGCCAAAGGGCCGCGCCATGATGGCAAGCGTGTCATTGAGAACCGCTCCCATTGCGGTCGGGTCGCCGCCGCGGAGCCGCCAGCCGACAAGGTCGTTTAGGACGACCGGCTCCTTAAGGCCCATCGCATAGCCGGGGCAGTCAAAAGCACGTGCCATCAAGGTCGAAAGACAGAAGGCGGAATGAAAGATGAAATGGAGTGGGGCCAGGCGACCTGCACCTGCCGCGGCATCTTCACGCCGAACGACGACGGGCGGGGGGGGCTTTGGAAGATATTCATCTGTCAGAAACGTGACGCGCCGATGGACTTCGCGGGGAACCTGTATGTAGTGAAATGCGTCATGCTGCGGATCATACCGATGACAAAGCCATTCGGCATCGCGCAGTTTATCGGAAACGGTCGGGTCCAGCGCCATGATCCCGTGTTCTCTCGCATGGTTGCCTGACCTGCACAAGAACCTTACTGGATTGATGTTGGGGGATAGTCCATGCAGAATTCGTCAGTTGAAACCTTGGTTCAGGCAGCATCCCGTGCGCGGATGGCCAGTGATTTTGAAACAGCCCGCAGCAATCTTGATGCCGCAATTAAACTTTCTCCCAAAGATCCCGCGCTCCGCAATTTGGCCGGCAACTTAGAATTGGATGCGGCATTGCCAGCCGCTGCCGCCGCACGATTTCAGGAAGCTCTAGAGCTCGACCCAAAGGCGGCAATTCTGTGGAATAATTTGGCAAGAGCTTGCCGTGATACGGGAGATGAGGCGGGCGAAAAGCAGGCGCTTGAAGGCGCATTGAACGTCGATCAGCTGAACATCATTGCGAGGGTTCGGCGCGCTGAATGGTATGATCGCAATGGCATGCAGACGGATGGCTTCCGCGATTGGACGGGTGTTGCGCAAATGCTGGCAACAGCGGACACCGCTCAACCGGGACTTGCCGAACTGCTCGATCGGGCCAACAAGGCAATTCAGGCCTATAGGGCCCGCTTCGAGGCGCTTGTCGAACCCGCGATACGGGACGAGCTGATCGGCCGCGATGAAGAGTCCACGCGACGGTTTAACGTCTTCTTCAATGCGGCTTTGGGCCGCAGGAAAGTGTACCGGAACGAGTGCGCGGGCCTGATGTTCCCGATGCTGCCCGCCGACGAATTTTTTCCGCGGTCCCATTTTCCATGGATGGATGCTTTGGAAAGCCAAGCCGAAGCCATTCGCCATGAGTTGGAGCAATTGCTTGATGCGGGTGGCGACGGCTTTAGCCCTTATGTGTCCATGCCTCCCGGGACGCCCGAGAACAAATGGTCCCCGCTCAATAACTCAAGCAATTGGGACGCGGGCTATCTGTGGAAGTATGGCGAACCTTCGCCTGGCCTGATCGCCCGATGCCCTGCAACCGTGAAGGCCTTGTCAGCAATTGAGCGTTTTGACCCGATTGGCCGGGGCCCGACCGCGTTCTTTTCCCTCCTGCGGCCCCACGCGCACATCCCGCCGCATACAGGCGTCAGCAACATGCGAACGATTGTGCACCTCCCCTTGATTGTCCCTGAGGACTGCTGGTTCCGTGTCGGGGGTGAGACGCGTCCCTGGGTTTCGGGCAAGCCTTTTGCGTTCGACGACACGATCGAACATGAAGCCTTTAACGGGAGCGATCATCTGCGCGCTGTTCTCATCTTTGATGTGTGGAACCCGCACATGTCGGAACTTGAACGCGATATGATGCGAAAGTTTTACGCCACGGCAGACGCCGCCGGCATCCCGCAAGAGCGGCAATTTGACGGCTAGGTTGGCCTGAAGTTCCGCCGACGCACCTCCCTCAACTCAACACAAGCTGCCCGTCGCCCTCGTCGACATGGACGGTGGAGCCATCGAGCACGTCGCCGCGCAGGATTTTGTCGGCGAGCGGATCTTGCAGATACTTCTGCACCGCGCGCTTCAGGGGCCGCGCGCCATAGATGGGATCATAGCCGACCCGGCCCAGCCAGGAGCGGGCCGCCTCGGTGAGGTCGAGGGTCACCTTACGGTCCTTCAACAGCTTGGCCACGCGGCCCACCTGAATGTCCACAATCGGCGCCATATGTTCAACGCCCAAGCGGTGGAACAGGATGATCTCATCCAGACGGTTAAGGAATTCGGGGCGGAAATGCCCGCGCACAATTTCCATGACCTGTGGCTCGACAGACGCCACGCTCTCGCCTTCGCCCAGCCCTGCAATATATTGCGAGCCAAGGTTTGAGGTCAGCACGATGATCGTGTTGGTGAAGTCGACCGTACGGCCCTGTCCGTCGGTGAGACGACCATCGTCCAGCACCTGCAACAAGATGTTGAAGACGTCGCTGTGCGCCTTTTCCACCTCATCAAACAGGATGACCTGATAGGGCCTGCGCCGGACAGCTTCGGTCAGGACGCCGCCTTCTTCATAGCCGACATAGCCCGGCGGGGCACCGATCAGCCTCGCGACCGAGTGCTTTTCCATAAATTCGGACATGTCGATCCGGACCATGGCATTGTCATCATCGAACATGAACCCGGCGAGTGCCTTGGTCAGTTCGGTCTTGCCGACGCCCGTTGGGCCGAGGAACAGGAAGCTGCCCAAAGGACGGTTGGGGTCCTGCAATCCGGCGCGCGCACGACGGACAGCGGTGGAGACCGCCTTGACCGCATCGGCCTGCCCAATGACACGCTTGCCGATGGTCGCTTCCATCGCGAGTAGTTTTTCGCGCTCTCCCGTCATCATCCGTTCGACAGGGATGCCCGTCCATTTGGCGACGACAGCGGCGATATCATCTGAGGTCACTTCCTCGCGCAGCATCGCGCCTTCGGCGGCACCCGCCGCTTCGGCCAATTGCTTTTCTAGCGTGGGGATGGTGCCATATTGCAGTTCCCCCGCCTTAGCGAGATCACCAGCGCGCTGCGCCTGGTCCAGTTCGGACCGGGCGGCATCGAGCGCGGTCTTGATCTTGGCTTCGCCTGCAATCTTGTCCTTCTCGCCCATCCAGCGGGTGGTGAGTTCAGCCGACTGCTGCTCAAGGTTGGCCAGATCGGCTTCCAGCGTTTCCAGCCGGTCCTTTGAGGCTTGATCGGTCTCGCGCTTCAGCGCTTCGCGTTCGATCTTCAACTGGATGATCTTGCGGTCCAGCGTTTCAATCGCTTCGGGCTTGGACTCCACCTCCATGCGCAGACGGCTGGCGGCTTCGTCCATCAGGTCGATGGCTTTGTCCGGGAGGAAGCGGTCGGCAATGTAGCGGTTGGAAAGGGTCGCGGCAGACACAAGCGCGCCATCAGTGATCCGCACGCCATGGTGCAGCTCATATTTCTCCTTCAGGCCGCGCAGGATGGAGATGGTGTCCTCCACCGTCGGCTCGCCCACGAACACAGGTTGGAAGCGGCGCTGGAGCGCAGCATCCTTCTCAACATGCTTTTGATATTCATCGAGCGTGGTCGCGCCGATGCAGTGCAGTTCGCCGCGCGCGAGGGCAGGCTTCAACAGATTGCCCGCATCCATCGCGCCTTCGGATTTGCCGGCACCAATCAGCGTGTGCATCTCATCGATGAAGAGGATGATATGGCCTTCGCCGGCCTTCACCTCATCAAGCACGCCCTTTAGGCGTTCTTCAAATTCGCCGCGATATTTGGCACCTGCAATCAGGCTGCCCATGTCGAGCGACATCAGCGTCCGGTCCTTCAGCGTATCGGGCACGTCGCCATTGATGATGCGTTGGGCCAAGCCTTCCGCGATCGCTGTTTTGCCGACGCCCGGCTCACCGATGAGGACGGGGTTGTTCTTGGTACGACGGGCGAGGATCTGGATCGTGCGCCGTATTTCCTCATCGCGGCCGATCACAGGGTCCAGCTTGCCTTCGCGCGCCGCTGCCGTCAGGTCGCGCGCGAACTTCTTCAGCGCATCATAACGGTCTTCGGCAGAGGCGGTGTCGGCGGACTTGCCTTTGCGCAATTCGTTGATGGCGGCGTTCAGCGCCTCAGGCTTGAGGCCCGCCTTGGCGAGCGCCTTGCCCGCTTCGGTTGTGCTGGCGAGGGCGAGGGCGAGCAGCAGTCGTTCAACCGTGACATAGCTGTCCCCTGCCTTCGCTGCGACCTGCTCGGCTTGGTCGAGCACGCGGACGAGGTCATTGTCGAGGCCCGGCGGCTGGTTCGCGCCGGAGCCGGAGACGGCAGGAATCTTCGCCAGCGCCGCATCGGTTTCGCGCACGGCCGCCGCCGCATCGCCGCCTGAGGCTTTGATGAGCCCGGCGCACATGCCTTCATTGTCTTCGAGCAACGCCTTGAGCAAATGCTCGGGCGCGATCCGCTGATGGTTGATCCGGATCGCAACGGTCTGCGCCGATTGGAGAAAGCCCTTGGCGCGGTCTGTGAATTTTTCGAGGTTCATGCTGGCCCCTTTCTTTCACATCCGATGTAGTGTTGCATATTCGTCACACAAGGGGTGCGTGTGTAATGTAGATGCTGTCCTACAGGGGGCGGTTTGTGCCAGGGATATCGTGATGGTGCCCAAGCATGCAAACCACCGCGCTCGCCCTGAGCTTGTCGAAGGGTGGGGAGCCGGCTTCGACAGGCTCAGCCTGAGCGCGGAGGAAGCGCCAAAGGTTGGCCTTTCCTACAAAGCGCGGATTTCAGGTGCGTGAGGCCCTCAACTTCCTCCGCTTCCGCACCTTCCGGAACCGGTGTTCAGCGCTTGGCCTTGGCTGCCTCCGGTGCAAAAACTTTCCCAAAGAAGCTGTCCGCATACCATTTGGGCGCTTCCGGCGCGTTGGCGATTTCGGTCGCGATCAGCATGTTGATGCGCGAGAATTTGGCCGCCGCGTTCCAATTGATCGGCTGTGCAAGATCGTCCGTGACGCGGTGATAGTTGGTTTTCAGAAAGTCGGTAAACGCCTTCGCCCCCGGACCCGCATGGCCCGTGACGAGGAAGATGGAGGGGATGCCCTGCTGGACGAAGCGGTAATGGTCAGAGCGGGTGAACAGCCCTTCTTCCGGCATCGGATCGGGCGACAGGGCAACGCCATCCTTGGCCGTCGCGGCGGCAACGATCGGGCCGAGGGTGGAATGCTCCGCCCCGAAGGCGACAACATCGGTAAAGTCATAGGTGAGGATCGGCATGTCGAGATTGACGACCGC
>JBBATT010000095.1:5070-8260 GCA_040398605.1 Chakrabartia sp. | reverse complement strand
CCAAAGCCGCTCTATATCCGCGTTAACAGACGGATGGAGAGTTGAATGAATTGGCGCACGCACGCGATGATCATTTCGGGGCTGGTCGTGGTCGGACTGGCCGGTGGCTATTGGTATATCACCACGCCCAATGAGGCGAAGGTGGATATTGCCAAGCAATATGGCCCCATCCCCGTGCTGTCAGAACTGGAGCAGGAAGCCTTTCCCTCGATCCGCATTGCCAAGGTTGTTGGCTGGGCAGCCAATGCCAAGCCCGTGGCCGCCCAAGGCCTGAGCGTTGCGGAATATGCCCGCGATCTCGATCATCCGCGCTGGCTGAAGCTGTTGCCCAATGGCGACATCCTTGTCGCGGAATCGACGCAGCCATCGCGCGAAGCGGCGGGCCTTGGCGATCGCATCGCCCGCTACATCATGAAGTCCGCCAACGGCTCTAACGTCTCTGCCAACCGCATCACCTTGCTGCGGGACAGCGATGGCGACGGGAAGGTTGATGTCCGTTCTGTCCTGCTCACAGCGGAGAACGGCCTCAATTCGCCTTACGGCATGGAACTGGTCGGCGACACGCTCTACATCGCCAACACTGATGCCCTGCTGGCCTTCCCCTATAAGGAAGGCGACACGAAGATCACCGCAAAGGGCGAGAAGATTGTGCCCTTGCCCGCGGGCGTGCCGAACAATCACTGGGCGCGTAACGTGATCGCCTCGCCTGACAAGAAGACACTGCTCGTCACGGTCGGGTCGAACAGCAACATTGGCGAAAACGGCCTGAAGTCCGAAGAATATCGCGCCAATGTGCTTGAGGTCTTCCCCAAGCAAAAGACATTCCGCATTTTCACAGCAGGCCTGCGCAACCCCAATGGTCTCGCCTATGAACCCAAGACGGGATATCTTTGGACCACCGTCAATGAGCGCGATCAGCTGGGTCCGGACACCCCGCCCGATTACCTCGCGACGGTTGATTTCGGCGGCCATTATGGCTGGCCCTGGTATTATTGGCGCCTGCCCGACAACCGCGTCCAGCCGCAGCGCCCGGATCTGCAGCAATATGTGAAGAAGCCGAACTATGCGCTCGGCCCGCACACCGCCTCGCTGGGCCTTGCCTTTGCAGGCTCGGCCAAGCTGGGTGACAAATTCGCCAATGGCGCGTTCATTGGCCAGCACGGATCATGGAACCGCGTGCCGCCATCGGGTTACAAGGTTGTCTATATTCCGTTCAACGAACGCGGCTTTCCCGATGCCAAGGCCAAACCCATCGATGTGCTGACCGGCTTCCTCAGCGCCAAGAACGAAGCGCAGGGCCGCCCGGCAGGCGTCGCCATCGACAAGAGCGGCGCACTTCTGGTGGCCGACGATGCAGGTAACCGTGTCTGGCGGGTGAGTGCTGCGGCGAAGTAGGAACCGTCACCCCAGCGTAGGCTGGGGTCTCTCAATCTGGGTGCACAAGATGCCAGCCTGCGCTGGCATGACGGTTGGGTAAATTGGGATGGCTATGCCGTCGCGAACAGCATCGCGTCATCAGCAAAAGCCTTGAACTCAAGCGCATTGCCGCTCGGGTCCAGAAAGAACATTGTCGCCTGTTCGCCCGGTTGGCCCTTGAAGCGAACATGAGGCGTGATGCCAAATGCGACGCCTGCGGCCGTCACGCGCGCGGCCAAGTCTTCCCATTGCGGCATGGTCAGCACGACGCCGAAATGCGGCACCGGCACATCATGCCCATCGACCGGATTGGTGATGGCCACGGCCTTTACGTCCGACGACAGGTGGGCCACAATCTGATGGCCAAAAAAGTCAAAGTCGATCCAATGGTCTGAACTGCGCCCCTCCCCGCAGCCGAGGATATCCCGGTAAAAGCTGCGGGCGACGTCAAGGTCATGGACGGGAAAGGCAAGATGAAACGGGCGCATAGCCAGCTCCTAGCGCCTTTTGCACCGGAGAACAGCCGTCATTGCGAGCAGAGCGAAGCAATCCAGATAGGTGAACGTGGATTGCCGCGCTTCGCTCGCAATGACGTTGGGAGCATCCCGCAAAGACAAAGATTGAATTTACAGGCCCCGCGCTTTAGCCCTGACGCCGTGCTGCGTTTCCCCAAATCTCTCGCGCTCCTTGCCGGCCTTGCGTCGGCGACCGGCTTTGCGCCGCTCAACCTCTGGCCGGTCTCCCTGCTTTGTTTGGCGCTGATGATGCACCTCGTCCACGCAGCGCCTGACCTTAAGGGCGCGCTGCTGCGCGGCTATTGGTTTGCCGTTGGGCATTTCATCATCGGCCTGAACTGGATTGCGGGCTCCTTTGCCTATCAGGATGCCATGCCCGTTTGGCTCGGCTGGATCGCAGTTGTGGTTCTCGCGCTCTACATTGCGGTATATCCGGCACTGGCCGCAGGCCTCGCTTGGAAACATGGCAGAGCGCATGGGACCGTCTTTGTCCTGTTCTTTGCAGCCGCATGGATCGTGACCGAATGGCTGCGCGCCACAATGTTCACAGGCTTTGCCTGGAACCCACTGGGGGTCATCTGGGTCGGCGCCAGCGGCGTAACGCGGCTGCTCGGCACCTATGCCCTGTCCGGCTTTGTGGTGCTTGGTGCCGGCACACTCTGGCTTTTGGCCAATCGAAATAGAAAAGGCGCGCTCCTGCCAGCGGTCTTGGTTGCTGTCGGGTTATTGCCAAGCCTGCCGGTGTCGATCCCGGAGCCGGACCTCAACCTGCGCTTGGCGCAGCAGCCCCTCATCCGTGTCGTGCAGCCCAATATCGGGCAGCAGGACAAGCACGTGCCTGCTTTTGATGCGATCAATTTCCGCAAGCTGGAGGCGATGACGGGCGCCGCCGGCGTCTCCCCCCGCCTCATTGTCTGGCCCGAAGCCGCTATCCCCGATTATATTCAGGAAGAGCCTTGGGCGCGGGCACGACTGGCCACGCTGCTCGGCCCGAAGGACGCGCTGCTGACGGGCGGCGTCGCGCTGGAATATGATCGTGCGGGTAAACTTGTGGGTGCGCGCAACAGCGTGTTCGCGCTGCTGGCCAATGGCCAGATCACATCGCGTTACGATAAGTCTCATCTGGTGCCTTATGGCGAATATCTGCCGATGCGGCCGGTGCTTTCCGCCTTTGGTCTGTCCCGCCTTGTGCCCGGTGATATTGACTTCTGGCCCGGCCCTGGCCCGCGCAGCTTTGATGTGCCGGGCTTTGGCAAGGT
>JBBATT010000095.1:0-4970 GCA_040398605.1 Chakrabartia sp. | reverse complement strand
ACTTCTGGCCCGGCCCTGGCCCGCGCAGCTTTGATGTGCCGGGCTTTGGCAAGGTTGGATTCCAGATCTGCTATGAAGTGATCTTTTCCGGGCAAGTTGTAGAGCGCGCCAACCGCCCTGCCTTTATCTTCAATCCATCCAACGATGCATGGTTCGGCAGCTGGGGCCCGCCACAACATCTGGCACAGGCGCGGTTACGCGCCGTTGAGGAAGGCCTCCCCGTGGTCCGCTCAACGCCAACGGGCATCTCCGCGATTGTCGATGCGGACGGGAGAATCTTGCACGCTTTACCCTATCGCGAAGCCGGTTTTATCGAGGCGCGCCTGCCGCTTGCCCATCAGCCCACGCTTTTTGCACGGCTAGGCAACATTTTGCCGCTGGGGTTTACCATAGTTCTTGCGATGACAGGAATTGCGCTGCGGCGGCGCCTACGCTAAGGCCACAGCCGCACATAAAGATTTCTTTATACGCAGACACAGCAATCGATGACTGGAAAAACCATGCGTTCCAATTACCTATTTACCTCTGAAAGCGTTTCTGAAGGCCATCCCGACAAGGTCTCTGACCAGATCTCGGACGCCATTGTTGACCTCTTCCTGTCCAAAGACTCCGAAGCGCGCATCGCGTGTGAAACACTGACGACGACTCAGCTCGTTGTTCTTGCAGGCGAAATCCGCTGCAAGGGCGTTTACGAAAACGACCAATGGGCCCCCGGCGCTCAGGCCGAGATTGAAGCCACCGTTCGCCAGACGGTGAAGGATATCGGCTACGAACAGGACGGCTTCCACTGGGAAAAGTTTGAGTTCATTAACCGCCTGCATGGCCAGTCCGCGCACATCGCGCAGGGCGTGGACGCCGCCGCCAACAAGGATGAAGGCGCAGGCGATCAGGGCATCATGTTCGGTTACGCAACCGATGAGACGCCGGACCTGATGCCCGCCACGCTTTATTACAGCCACAAAATCTTGGAGCGCATGGCCGCTGACCGCCATTCCGGCGCAGCACCGTTCCTTGAGCCGGACGCCAAGAGCCAGGTGACGCTTCGTTACGAAGGCAGCCTGCCGGTGGCCGCCACCGCAGTCGTCGTCTCAACCCAGCACGCGCCGGGTTATGACGAAGGTGACAAGGAAGCCGAACTGCACGCTTATGTGAAGAAGGTTGTGGCCGACGTGATCCCACCCGTCCTGCTGCGGGAAACCGAATATCACATCAATCCGACGGGCAGCTTTGTCATCGGCGGACCCGATGGCGACGCAGGACTGACCGGCCGTAAGATCATCGTCGACACCTATGGCGGGGCTGCCCCGCATGGCGGCGGCGCGTTCTCCGGCAAGGACCCGACCAAGGTTGACCGGTCAGCCGCTTACATCACCCGCTATCTTGCCAAGAACATTGTGGCGGCAGGCCTTGCCACGCGCTGCACGATCCAGCTCGCTTATGCCATTGGCGTCTCCAAGCCACTGTCGCTTTATGTCGACACGCATGAAACAGGCACGGTGGGCGATGACGTGATTGAAGCGGCGATCATGAGCATCCCGAAGCTGGGTGGTCTGACGCCGCGCAGCATCCGCACGCATCTGGGCCTCAACAAGCCAATCTACCGGAAATCAGCCGCCTATGGCCATTTCGGCCGTAAGCCCGAAGGGGATTTCTTCCCGTGGGAACGCACCGATCTGGTCGAAGACCTGAAGGCCGCGATCTAACACCCGCGCCTGACCATAGGCCATGAGATAGAGGGGCGTCCCGCATCTGCAGGGCGCCCCTTTTCCTATCCCCGGCTTGGACAAGTCTGCAGATCACCGCTAGAGGCGCGCGCATGACGACCGACCCGACTACACTCAACAGGCTCTATGGCCGCGTTCAGGGCCATAAGCTGCGGGCCGGACAACAGGCGTTGATGGATGACTTTCTGCCCACGGTTGCCGTGCGGGAGGGTCCGCTCGATGCGCACACCTTATTTGGGGATGATCGGCCGCTACAATTTGAAATTGGCTTTGGCGGGGGAGAACATCTTGCTTGGCAGGCCCAACACGCGCCGACCCATGGCCTGATCGGCTGCGAACCGTTCGTGAATGGTGTCGTCTCTGCGATGCTCCACATCCGGGATAAGGCGCTCCCCAATGTTCGCTTGCATATGGGCGACGCGCTCGATGCCTTGGCCCGCTTGCCCGACGGATCGCTGGACCGCGTCTATCTGCTGCACCCGGACCCTTGGCCCAAGGCGCGCCACGCCAAAAGGCGGATGATGAATCCGGGGCCAATCGCCATGATTGCGGCCAAGTTGAAACCCGGCGGTGAATTCCGCTTCGGCACCGACCACCCCATTTACTGCCGCTGGGCGATGATGCAGATGGACAAAAGCCGGGATTTTGAATGGCAGGCAACGTCCGCCAGCGACTTCCTTATCCGCCCCGATGACTGGCCAGAGACGCGGTACGAGCGCAAGGCCCGCACCGTCTTTGGTCATGACGTCTGGTATTTCCGCTACCTCCGCGTTTGAGCGCTCAGCCCTTCGGGGTGAGCTTCAACAGACGACCCTTTTCGCCATCTTCAAGCAGCCAGATATGCCCGTCCGCAGACTGGTCCACCTCACGGATGCGGTTGTCCATGTCCCAATGGTCCGCCTTTGCGGCCTGATCATCATTGAGGTCCACGCGGATCAGCGCCTTGCCGCCCAGCGCGCCGATAAAGGCATCGCCTGTCCACTTGGGGAAAACAGCGCCTTGATAAATCATCATGCCGCCGGGTGAGATGGCAGGGTTCCAGAAGACCTTGGGCGCGACATATCCATCGCCCGGCTTGTGGTCCGGGATGTCACGGCCATCATAATGGTTGCCATTGGACACATTGGGATAGCCAAAGTTTGCACCGGGCGTGACCAAGTTCAATTCATCGCCGTGCCGCGGGCCCATCTCAAGCTCCCACAGGCGGCCTGCACCATCAAAGGCAAGGCCCAGCGGGTTCCGGATACCATAAGCGTAGATCTGCGCTGTAACGCCGCCCTTGGCCGCCATGGGGTTGTCAGACGGCACGCTGCCATCGTCGTTCAACCGGACAACCTTGCCAAGGTTCATCGATAAATCCTGCGCGGGGTCAAACTTCTGCCGTTCACCTGACGAGATGAAGAGTTTGCCATCCGGCCCAAAGGCGATACGATGCCCGAAATGACCATTGCCGGAGACTTTGGGCGACTGGCGCCAGATAACGGTCAACCCTTCTAAACGCGCACCCGCATTGTCCTCGACCAGCTTGGCGCGGCCAACGACCGCCCCCTTCACATCGCCTTCGGCCTCTACCCAGCTAAGATACACAAGGCCGTTGGTGGCGAAACCGGGATGCAGCACGACATCACCCAAGCCACCTTGCCCGTCATAAGACACCGTGGGCACGCCGGTGACATCGGCAGCAGGCTGACCCTCCCGCCACAGCTTCAGCTTGCCCGATTGCTCGGTGATGAGCGCGCGGCCATCAGGCAGGAACGCCATCGCCCAAGGTTCATTGAAGGTGGCCAGTTCGGTGACGGCAAAGGGCAGCGGGCCTGCTGACTTGTCCTGCGCATCGGCACCGGTGCCACACGCCGTTGCGAACAAAATCGCAGCCGTGGCGGACAAGCGCAGCGGGAGACGGGTCCGCTTTGGTGTGACGGTGACGGCTGGATGCATTGGGCTTTCCTCGCTGAAATCCGGGCATGAATTTGCTTAACTCCACATGGGAAGCGCGACCCACCGGTTCAATGGGTCCATTCCGGTCTCTGTTGACGTTTTCCTGATCCATGCCCGGCACGAAAGTGTCTGACATGACACAAGTTTTTGATTTCAGTCGCGATCCCGGCAAACGGCCGCAAAAAGGCCGCATCGCCCTTTCGGCGCGGAACATTGCCTTTGGCCTGACGGGCATGGCCGCAACTGCGGCGGCCGTCATCTTCTGGCCGGCTGCGGCGAGCGGAGACGCCCTTCCCGCCGAAAAAGGCGTCACGCAAGCCAGCCTTTCGACGGCGGACGTCGCGGCCCGGACATTTGGCAAATGCCACTCAGGTGGCGGCCTCAATTGCGTGGTGGATGGCGATACCTTCTGGATTGACGGAGAGAAGGTTCGCATTGCCGATATCGACACGCCGGAAACGCACCCTTCGCGTTGTGCCGAGGAGGCGCGGCTGGGCAATGCGGCGACCGACCGGCTACAGGTCTTGCTCAATGCCGGGGCGTTCGAGCTGGAGCCGATCCGTCGCGACACTGACCGCTATGGCCGCAAGTTGCGCATCGTGGTGCGCAATGGCCAATCACTGGGCGGCATACTCGTGTCCGAAGGGCTGGCCCGCTCTTACGCTGGCGGCCGCCGCGACAGCTGGTGCGCCTAATCAGTCCGGTTCATTCCGATTGTCATATTGCAGACTCGAAGGGCGCTGATATAGGCGTCACACCCCATTTGAGAGGAATTGACCATGACGATTGCAGTTGGAGACAAGGTTCCAAACGTCAACTTCGTAAAGCCGACCGCAGAAGGCCCGCAGCCGCTCTCTTCCGACGCGCTGTTCGCCGGTAAGCGCGTTGCGCTGTTCTCCGTTCCCGGTGCCTTCACCCCGACCTGCTCGGCCAAGCACCTTCCCGGCTTTGTTGAAAAGGCCGCTGAGCTGAAGGCCAAGGGCATTGACGAAATCGCCTGCACCGCTGTCAATGACGCCTTCGTCATGGGCGCTTGGGGCAAGTCTGCCGGCAGCGACGACGCAGTGACTATGCTGGCAGACGGCAATGGTGATTTCGCCAAGGCCGTCGGCCTTGAGATGGACGGCTCCAAGTTCGGCATGGGCACGCGCGGCCAGCGCTTTGCCATGGTCGTCAATGACGGCACGGTGGAACAGCTTTTTGTCGAAGCTCCGGGCGAATTTCGTGTGAGTTCAGCGGACTACATGCTAGACCAGATCTAATAGTTTCCTGGGAGAGGAAAACCGGGGAGTGGCAGGGCATTGCCGC